>NZ_NKUH01000027.1:0-74553 GCF_009192895.1 Xanthomonas sp. LMG 12460
CTACCCCTGGCTCCAGGTCCTGGCAGGTTGTTCGAGGTGCCCTGAAGTCGCTCCCACAGGGGCTCGCGGGGAACCCATCGAGTGCACTGTGGGAGGGACTTCAGTCCCGACGCATCGCGCCATCGGAACGCATAGCACTTCGCTCGCCTCGGCTGCATGGCAGCCGACGCCTAGAAGAGGCCAATGCGCCGCCCGCCAACTCCGCAGGCGGCGCAGTGTCACTAGACCACGGCCTTTCAGCCACCATAGGGATCGACAGTGCGAATGCTCCCGTCCGGCTCGACGTGCAGCGGCGTGCACTTGACCGAGCGCAGGTGTGTCACGCCGCCGGACAACAGGGCATCGTGATAGAACAGGTACCACCGGCCTTCAAACCTGCAGACGGAGTGGTGCGTGGTCCAGCCCACTACCGGCTTCAACAGCACGCCGCGATAGGTGAACGGGCCATACGGACTGTCGCCGGTGGCATAGCACAGCAGATGCGTATCGCCGGTGGAATACGACAGGTAATACCGGCCCTGATCCTTGTGCAGCCACGGTCCCTCGAAGAAGCGGCGCGCGTGGTCGTCGGCGCGTAAGGGTTGCCCGTGCTCGTCGAGGATGACGATTTCCCGCGTTCGCTCCGCCAGTTGGGTCATGCCAGGGTCCAGCCTGGCGATGCGCGGGCCCAGTGCCGGCGCATCGCCCTCGGGCTCGACGTACGTCGCATCGAAGCGATCGTCGCGGTACTTCTGCAACTGCCCGCCCCAGATGCCGCCGAAGCACAGGTAGTGCGCGCCGTCGTCGTCCTCGAACACGGCCGGGTCGATCGAATAGGTGCCCGCGATCGGCTCGGGTTCGGCGGCGAACGGGCCTTCCGGGCGATCGGCCACCGCTACGCCGATGCGGAACAGGCCGTGCGCGTCCTTGGCGGGGAAGTAAAGGTAATAGCGACCGTCGCGGCTGGCCGCGTCCGGCGCCCACATCTGCCGGCTGGCCCAGGGCACGTCGCGCACATGCAGGGCGACGCCGCAGTCGGTGGCCGCTCCGTCGGGCGTGTCCATACGCAGCACGTGGTAGTCCTCCATGCCGAAGTGGCCGCCGTCGTCGTCGAACGGCGCACCGCTGTCGATGTCGTGCGACGGATAGATGTACAGGCGCCCCTCGAACACATGGGCCGACGGATCGGCCGTGTAAATGTGGGTGACCAGCGGTTGCGAGACGGCGTGCGCCGCGAGGTGGTCGAGGTCGCTGCCCTGGCGCCGCGCCTGCAGGTGGTGTTCGATGCGACGTTCCATGCGCTTGTCGATCCGGTAGAAGCACAGCAGCGCCACCGCGACCAAGAACGGAATGGCGCTGTAGACGCTCACGGTCAGGCGGATGCCGTCCACCACGGCCTGCGGCTGTTGTTCGGCGCCCGCCTGGTAGCCGTGGTGCGCGAGGATGCCGGCGACCAGCGCGCCGCCGATACTGAGCCCGATCTTCAGTCCGCACAGCATCGCCGAGAAGATGATCGCGGTGGCGCGGCGATGGTTCTTCCACTCGGAGTAGTCGGCGACGTCGGCGATCATCGCCCACAGCAAGGGGATGGTGATGCCGTAGCAGAAGCCGTGCAGCATGAAGGCGCCGAAGGCCACGCCGATCGCAGTGGGCGGCAGGACGTAGAACACCAGCAGGAACAGAGTGGAGACCAGCAGCGCGCCGCCAAAGGCATCGCGCTTGCCGAAGCGGTCGGCCAGCCGCCGCGAGAAGCCGATGCCCAGGATCATGCACAGGATGCCGCAGGCGTTGAACAGGCTGAACGCCGAGGTCGCCGCATCCTGCGGCCAAGTGAAGCCGGACAGGCCCCAGCCGCCAAGCAGCGCATTCACACCGCCGATGAAGCCGTTGAAGCCGGAGTTGTCGAGAAAGCCCGCCAGCGCGGCCTCGCTCAGGTAGTACTGGAAGTAGTAGATGTAGGTGCCGCCCTTCAGCGCCAGGTTGACGAAGACCAGCACGGTCAGCGCCAGCATCACCTTCCACGGCCGGTTGTGCAGCAGGTCGGACAGGTCCTGCAGCACGCCGGCGCTCTGTTCCTTGGCCGGGACGATGCGCTCGCGGGTGGTGGCGAAGGTGATCAGGAAGAACAGCGTGCCCACCACCGCGAACACCGTCATCAGGCGCTCGAAACCACGCACATTGTCGCCGTCGCCCAGGATCAGCACCAGCGGTAGCAGCAGCACCTGGATGATGAACTGCGCGATCATCACCGCCACGAAGCGGTAGGCCGACAGGCTGTTGCGCTGGGCCATGTTGCCGGTGAGCACGCCGCTGAGCGCCGAGTACGGCAGGTTGTTGGCCGCGTACACCAGCATCAGCAGGCCATAGGTGGTCAACGCGTAGACGACCTTGCCGCGCGCGCCGAGCTCCGGGGTGCTGAAGGCCAGCAGCGACAGCACCCCGAACGGAATCGCCGTCCACAGGATCCAGGGCCTGAACTTGCCCCAGCGCGTGGCCGTGCGGTCTGCGGCGATGCCGATCAGCGGGGTGAACACGAACGCGCCGAGCAGGCCGATCACGAAGATGACCGTCGCCGCCGTGGCGGCCGGCAACCGGTACACATCGGTGTAGAAGAAGGCCAGGTAGGTGATCAGCGTCTGGAAGATCAGGTTCGCCGCCAGGTCGCCCAGGCTGTAGCCCAGCTTCTCGCGCACCGACAGCGTGTGCGCGGCGGTCTCCGCACTGCGGGGCTCAGTCACGGCGCGCCTCCACGGTGAAGCCGGCACGCACGCGGGCATCGGCACTGGAGCCGCCGATGCGTACTTCGTAGCTTCCTGCCGGCACGACATACGCGCCGCGTCCCTCGTCGTACTGACGCAGCGCCTGCTGCGCGTCCAGTTGGAACGTCAGGGTCCGGCGTTCGCCAGGGGCCAGGCGAACGCGCTGGAAGCCGCGCAGCGTTTGCTGCGCGTCGCCGGGCGCGGCCGCCAGCCGCCGCACGTACAGCTGCGCCACTTCGTCGCCGGCGCGCTTGCCGGTGTTAGCCACCTCCACCTGCACCTTGAGGCGTCCGTTGTCGGCGATGCGCGGTGCATCCAGGCGCAGCTTGGCGTAGTCGAAGCGCGTATACGACAGCCCGTGGCCGAACGGATACAGCGGGGTGCCGCGGAAGTAGCGGTAGGTGCGGCCTTCCATCGCGTAGTCGTCCAAGGCGGGCAGCGCCTGGTCCGCCCGGTAGAACGTCACCGGCAGGCGCCCCGAGGGGTTGACCTCGCCGAACAGCGCCTGGCCCACCGCGGTGCCGCCGCGCTGCCCGGGATACCAGCTCATCAGGATCGCCGACAGATGCGCCTGCGCCCACTCCACCGCCAGCGCCGAGCCGCCGGTCAGCACCATCACCACCGGCTTGCCGGTGGCGTGCAGCGCTTCCAGCAAGGCGCGCTGCGGCGCGGGCAGGCGCAGGTCGGTGCGGTCGCCGCCGGCGAAGCCCGGGTAGTCGACCTTCATCTCTTCGCCCTCGACATCGCCGGTCAGCCCGCCGACGAACACCACCACATCCGCGTTGCGCGCGGCATCGAGCGCCTCGTCGAACGGCGGCTTCGCCCCGGGCATGCGCCAGCCCAGGCGCACGCTCGCGTCGCGCTCGGCGTCGTAGTACTCCAGCTTCACCGCATAGGCGCGGCCCGCCTGCAGCTCCAGGTCCACGCCGTCGGCGCGCATGCGGTCGCTGTCGGTCCAGTGATCCAGCACCAGCTTGCCGTCGACATAGAGGCGGAAGCCGTCGTCGGCGGCCGCCTCGATCCGGTAGCGGCCCGAGACCGGTGGCAGCAACTGACCGCTCCAGCGGATGCTGAAATGATCGTTGGGAATGCCCTGCCCCGGCCCCGCTTCGCCGCGGGCCAGCAGATTGTCGGTCGGCGAACCGCGGTCCCAGCGGAAGCCGATCTGCGCGTCGGTGCGCACCAGCGCCGGCGTCCCCGACAGATCGGGCGTGCGGAAGTATTCGCCGCGCAGGCCGCGTTCCGGCGAGTCCGCCGAGGGCCGCAGATACGCCGCCTCGATCAGCGGCGTGGCGCTCGGATCGTCGCGCCCTTCGACCAGATCCACACCGCGCGCATAGCGCACCTCGATGCCCTTGGCCGCGTCGCGGATGCCCTGCAGGATCGTCACCGGCGCCGCCGGCGTGCCGAAGTAGTTGCCGAGCAAGGCCATGGTGTCGTCGGCGGTCGGGCCGACCACGGCGATGCGCTTGAGCGTGCGCGACAGCGGCAGCACGCCATCGTTCTTCAGCAGTACCAGCGATTCCTGTGCGGCCTGCAGCGCCAGCGCATCGTGCGTGGGCGCCTGGTTCACCGAGGCGGGGATCCGCGCCCAGCGCACGCGCTCGGGCGGATCGAACATGCCCAGCCGCATCCGCGCGGCGAACAGGTGCGTCACCGCATCGTCGATCTCCGCTTCGCCGATCAGCCCCTGGCGTACCGCCGCCGGCAGCGTGGCGTACTCCTGGCCGCACTCCAGTTCGGTGCCGTTCCTGACCGCCAGCGCCGCGGCGGCCTCGCGACTGGGCGCCAGATGGTGATGCTTCCAGATATCGACAATGGCCCAGCAGTCCGAGACCACGTAGCCGGTGAAGCCCCAGTCGCGGCGCAGCACGTCGCGCAGCAGGAACTGGCTGGCGCTGGCGGACTCGCCGTATACGCGATTGTAGGCGCCCATCACCGCGTCCACCTGACCCTCCTTCACCAGCGCCTCGAATGCCGGCAGGTAGGTGTCGTAGAGGTCGCGCTTGCTGGGGCGGGCGTCGAAGTGGTGACGGTCGGCCTCCGGGCCGCTGTGCACGGCGAAATGCTTGGCGGTGGCATCGAGCTTGCGGTACACCGGGTCGTCGCCCTGCAATCCCTGCACGAAGGCCACGCCCATGCGCGCGGTGAGGTAGGGGTCCTCGCCGTAGGTTTCCTGGCCGCGGCCCCAGCGCGGGTCGCGGAAGATGTTGATGTTCGGCGACCAGAAGGTCAGCCCCTGGTAACGGCCATGCGCGCCTTCGCGCAGGAACTGGTGGTGCTTGGCGCGCGCCTCATCGCTGATGGTGGTGGCCACCTGCCCCATCAACGGCACGTCGAAGGTAGCGGCCAGCCCGATCGCCTGCGGAAACACGGTGGCCTGCCCGGCCCGCGCCACGCCATGCAGCGCCTCGTTCCACCAGTCGTAGGCCGGCACGCCCAGGCGCTCGATCGCCGGCGCGGCGTTCTGCATCTGCGCCGCTTTTTCCTCCAGCGTCATCTGCGCGACCAGCGCCGCCGCCCGGGCCTCGAAGCTGGCCGAGGTATCCTGCCACGGCTTGGCGTCGACGGCGTCGGCGGCATGGCCCACACCGGCCAGCGCGGTGGCGGCGCACAGGGCCAGCGTGCGGAACAGGCGGCCGCCAACACCGCTGCGAAAGGAAGACCTGCGCGTCATCATCGTTTGCTCCTGGAGGCGCGCTCGTCGCGCGCGAAAGGACCGAGCAGGGCGCCCACGAAGCCGCCAGCACGATCCGTACTCAACACGGTTCCGTCGACGTCGTCGGCGAGGCTCTGCCAACCCTGCCCCGTGCCGGCGTCGAACGCGAACGCATACGTGCCGGCGTCGCCGGCGATCTTCAGGCGCAGCGACGTGGACGCATCCACTTCGCGGCTGGCAACGGTTCTGGTCGCGCCCTTGCCCTCGCGCGCTTCGAGGAACACGGCCATGCGATCGCCGCCCAGGCTGCGCACACCAAGGAAGTACCAGTACTCCTCGTTCTGGAACGCCGCCAGGCCCGCCGCCACCCCTGCGGCCGGCCGCGTCAAGGCGGTGCTGGCCTCGAACCGCAGATGCTGCTGGCGGCGCCCCAGGAACGCGGGATTGCGCAAGGTATCCAGGTTCTCCGGCAGCGGATGCACGGCCAGACTTCCCGGACGCGTGCGCAGGTCCGCCCAGTCCTGCTTGGGCACACGCACGCGCAACCAGCCGCGGCCGAGCGTCGGCGCATCGAACTCATCGCGCGCGACGAAGTTGCCGGTGGACGGCGCCTGCGACGCCTCGCCCTGCATCCACGACGGCGCCTTGACCGCATAGGGAATGGCCTGCCCGGTCGGCAGAATCACCGGCCAGCCGTCGCGCCACTGCACCGGCAGCAGGTAGGTCTCGCGCCCGGTGTTGTAGTGGCGCACGTCGTAGGTGCGGCTGGCCAGGAACACCGCCCACCAGGAACCGTCCGGCCCTTCCACCATGTCCGCATGCCCGGCGTTGGCGATCGGCAGCGATCGGTCGTCGGGCAGGTCGCGCTGGGTGAGGATCGGATTGCCCGCATACGGCTGGTAAGGCCCCCACACGTCGCGGCTGCGCAGCACCACCTGGGAGTGCTGCGGCCCGGTGCCGCCCTCGGCATCGGAGAGGTAGTACCAGCCGTCGCGGCGATACAGATGCGGCCCCTCGATCCAGATCGGATTCTTTGCCGGCTCCACGCCGCCGTCGATCAGCACCTTACGCGGCCCCACCGGGGTGAAGCTCGCCAGGTCGAGTTGCTGCATCCAGATCGCGCGGTGGCCGTCGTAGCGCGGCGCGCCGGGCGGCGCGTCGTTGTTGAGCAGGTAGACGCGGCCGTCGGCGTCGAAGAACAGCGACGGGTCGATGCCTCCGATGCCAGGCAGCCAGTGCGGATCCGACCAGGGCCCTGCGGGATCGCGCGCGGTGGCGATGAAGTTGCCGCCGCTGTCCACGGCGGTGGTGACCACGTAGAACACCCCGTCGTGATAGGAAATGGCCGGCGCGAAGATGCCACGCGACACGCTCAGGCCATCGAAGTCGACTTGCGTCGGCCGGTCGATCACGTTGCCGATCTGTTTCCAGTGCACCAGATCCACGCTCTCGAACACCGGGATGCCCGGGAAGTAGGTGAAGCTGGAATTGACCAGATAGAACCGCCCGTTTGCGCGCACGATGCTCGGGTCGGCGTGGAAGCCGGCCAGGATCGGGTTGCGGTAATGCCCGGCCGGCAACGGCGCCTCGAAGGCTGCGTCGTGCCCGGCGTAGTCGAACCAGTCGAAGTAGACCGGCGGTGCGGGCGCGGCCCACAGCGGCTGCAGCGCAGCGGACAACAGCAGGACGGCCGTGGCGAGCAACGGGCGCATCAGTGAACTCCTTCGGACAGTGCGAGTTCGAATGGTCCTGCCGGCGCACCGGAACGGTCGCGCAGCGTGCAGATCGGGCCATCGGCCCAGCAGTAGCGCACGCGCGCAGCGGCGACGGCCTGGGGACTGCGCAGGACGACGGCGCGCCCGTCCAGCGCGGCATCGGCATAGGTACAGCGCTGCGCCTGGGCATCGCAGAGCTCGAAGCCGATGGGGCCGCTCGCCCCGGTCGTGACCAGGCTGCCGTCGACGTCGTCGAACACGATGCGCACTCCGCCCTGCGTGCGCGTTGCCGTGCGGGGGATCGGGCCGGACGGCGCCAGCGCGCGTTCGCCGTAGACCACGTGGCGCGCCGCCCGCGCCAGGCGCCGTCCCAGTTCCTGCTTGTTCGGCGGATGGATGTCGTAGGCATCGCCGATGTCGATGGCCACCGCGATGCCGCTGTGCGGGTCTTCGGCCGCCACGCGGCGCTGCGCCTCGCGCACCTGCGCCCAGCCGCTTTCCATCGGGGCCTGCGGCGGCAGGCCGTAACCGGCGAGCTGCACCACCAGCAGCGGCATCTTTGCACCGAATTGCCGGCGCCAGTCGTCGCGCAAGCCACGCAACCGCATCGCATAGGCCGCGCCGTCGCCGGTGTTGGATTCGCCCTGGTACCACAGCATGCCGCGCAGCCCGTAACGCCCCAGCGGCGCGATCATGCCGTTGTACAGCGTCGACATACCGGAGGCCGCATGCCACGGCGCCAGCGGCGGTGACTGCGGATCGGGCGCGACCCGGTACTGCCAATGCCGATCCAGGACGACGCGCGTGCCATCGGCCAATTCGACGGCATGCGCACTGGCGGGGCCTGCCAGTCCGCCCTCGCCGTAGGTGTCCAGCACGTTGACGACCACCGTGTTGCTGCCCGCCTTCAACAGGCCGGGCGCAAGCGCATACCGGCGTGGATCGCTCGGCGCGTTCTGGCTGCCCACGGCCACGCCGTTGACCCAGGTCATGTCGGTCTCGTCGACCGGCCCCAGCACCAGCCGTGCGCCCTGCGCCGCCTGCGCGGCGGTCAGGGTGACCTGCGTGCGGTACCAGACCATGCCGTTGTAGTCGGCGAGCGCGGGCACGCCCCAGCGCTCCCATGCGCCGAGTGCCGCCGGCGCGTCCTGCCACCCGGTGCGGTCCGCACCGGGCTGCCACGGCGTATCGGCCGGCTTGGCACCGGCGCGCGTGGTCCACCACTGCTGCCAGTGCCGGCCCCAGCGCGCGCTCGCCGCGATGCGGTCGGCGGCAGACAGCGCCAGCACGTCCAGCGCCTCGTCCATGCCACCCTGCGCACGCAGGGCGTCGGCGCTGGTCCAGGCCTCGATCCGCGCACCGCCCCAGGCCGCCTGGATCAGCCCCATCGGCACCTTGACCGTCTTCTGCAGCTCCCGCGCGAAGTAGAAGCACGCGGCCGAAAATTCCCGCACCGTGTCCGGTGCCGCGGGTTGCCATGCGACCGCAGCAGGGAACGCATCCTGCGACGCGACCGCCGCGGCCTTGGGCACGGTGAACAGACGGATGCTGGGCTCGGCGGCCGCGGCCAGTTCGCGGCTCGCATCCAGCGCGCGCCACACCGGCAGCTCCATGTTCGACTGCCCGGAACACAGCCACACATCGCCCACCAGCACATCGCGCACGACCTGGCGCGCCTGTCCCGCGCGCACCGTCATGTCGTAAGGACCGCCCGCGGCGACCGGCTTGAACGTGGCATGCCAGCGGCCGCCGGCATCGGCACGTGCGCTGACCGACTGGCGGGCGAAGGTCACCGACACCGTGGCACCCGGCGCGGCGTTCCCCCACACCGGCATCGGCCGGTCGCGCTGCAGCACGGCGTGATCCTGAAACAGCGCATGCAACAGCGGCGGCACCGCGTCTTGCGCCACGCAGGGCGTGGCGCTGCACCCCAAGGCCGCCGCCAGCAACCAGCCCGTCCACGTGGTCGGCTTCATCGTCCATCTCCCGGTGCGGAGGGAAACTGCAGGGCCTGGTACCAGGCCAACGGGTGCGGTGGCGCGGCTTCGCCCGCGGGCAACGGCCGTCCGCTGACCGACTGGAAGTACGCCACGCTGGCATCGCGCCACCACTGCGCTTCGCGCAACTGGATGCGCAGGAACGCCGCCACCTGCGCATGCCGCTCGGCGTCCACCTTGCCGCGCAGCCCATCCCAGGTGGCCTGCATGGTCTGCACCTGGCGCACGCCCAGCGCATAGCGGCCGACCAGTTCGTCCCACAACGGTCGTCCGGAAGCCATGCGGTGGTCCCACGGCACGTGGTGGAACCACAGCAGCAGCGACTCGGGCACCCGCGCCGGGTCGCCATACACGGCCGCCACGTCCGGCGCGTACTGGCTCACCGCATTGCTGCCATGCGCAGTGCGATCGAAACCGATGCCATCGCGATCGGCGCGGTGGTAGTACACCGCGGTCCAGTCCGCGCGCGGGCCGCCGTCCACCCAGGGGCCGGGACCGTAGTGGTGGCCGCGCGCCATCAGGTGGTGCAGGCCCAGCGGGGTCATGTAGTTCACCGCGGCCTCGCGCGAGCCCATCATCATCCCGACGATGGGCTGCACCACCTCCGGTGCCGGCGAGAACGTCATCGCCACCCAGTCCGAGGCGATGGCGCGGGCGGATTGGTGCGGATTCCAGGCGAGACGACCGAAGGCGTACCAATTGGCCTGGTCGAAGTGCGAGCCGCTCCAGGTGCGGTCGTTGCCGATGTTGGCGACGCCGGCGATGCCGGTCAGGGCGTGGCCTTCCAATGTGCCATCCACCACGTCCGCCACCGTGGATCCCGCGCCGCGGGCATGGGTGTCGGATTGCAGCACGTCCTCGTACAGCGGCCCCAGGTACACCAGGTGCGTGGCGAAGCCGAGATACTCCTTGGTGATCTGGAATTCCAGCATCAGCGGCGTGCGCGGCATGGCGCCGAACAGCGGATGGAAGGGCTCGCGCGGCTGGAAATCGATGGGCCCGTTCTTGACCTGCACGATCACGTTCGGGCGGAAGGCGCCGTCGAGGCCGACGAATTCGGCGTAGGCCTGCATGGCGCGGTCCACCGGCACGTCGTGGGCGTAGACGAAGGCCCGCCACATCACCACGCCGCCGTGCGGCGCCAGCGCATCGGCCAGCAGGTTGGCGCCGTCGGCGTGCGAACGGCCATAGTCCTGCGGGCCGGGCTGACCTTCCGAATTGGCCTTGACCAGGAAGCCGCCGAAATCCGGAATGCGCGCATAGATCTCGTCGGCCTTGTCGCGCCACCAGCGCTGCACGGCCGGGTCGCGCGGATCGGCGGTGTTCAATCCCCCCAGTTCGATGGGCGCGCTGAAGCGTGCGCTCAGGTAGACGCGGATGCCGTAGGGCCGGAACACGTCCGCCAGCGCCGCCGCCTTGTCGAGGTAGGCCGGCGCCAGGCTCTGCGCATTGGCGTTGACATTGTTGAGCACGGTGCCGTTGATGCCGATCGAGGCATTGGCGCGCGCGTAGTCGGTGTAACGCGGGTCGCGCCATTCCGGCAGGCTCTGCCAGTCCCATAGCGAGCGGCCCGCATAGCCGCGCTCGACGTGGCCGTCCAGGTCGTCCCAATGGTCGAGCACGCGCAGCCGGATCCTTGGCGACTCGCGCACCGCGAGCGCTTCGAGCGACGCGCCGGTCTGCAGCAGGCGCAGCAGATGGAACACGCCATACAGCACACCGATGTCCCGGCGTCCCGCCACCAGCACCACCGCGTGCCCGTCGATGCGGGTGCGCTTGAGCAGGTAGCCCTCCTCGCCCAGCGACGCGATCTCCTCGCGGAACGGCGCAAGCGCTGGCGACGACTGCGGCGTGCCCAGCACCACCGCGTGATCGCCGCTTGCGGCCGCACGCGTCGCCGGGGCATGCCCCAGCAGGCCGGTGAGGCCACGCACCAGCTCGTCGCGCGCCACCCGCTGCGTCGGCGTCCGCGCCGGCGCCACCACCTCGTCCAGGCGGGCGGCGCCATCCGCACGTGCGGCGCCTTGCGAGGGCAGGTAACGCAGCCACAGCGCTGCGCCGTCCTCCGCGCGCAGGCTACCCGCGCAGACCATCAGCACCATGGCAGCGCATGCCATCCACTGACACCGCATGACATGCGGACGGCACCCAAGCGCCGCCAGCAAACCTTGTAAGCTGACGGCGTACCCGCGGCGCGGCAGCGTCAGGAACAACAAAGGGAACGCGTTTTGGACAAGCCGAAGAAAGCGGTCCGCCGCAAGACCAGCGGGGTGACGATCGACGAGGTGGCGGCCTTGGCCGGGGTTTCGCCGATGACGGTGTCGCGCGCGATCAACCAGGGCAAGGTGCGCGATGCCACCCGCGAGCGCGTGATGCGCGCGGTGCGCGAGCTGGGCTACACGCCCAACCTGGCCGCCAGTTCGCTGGCCGCCGCGCAGCACACCCGCATCGCCCTGATCTACACCAATCCCAGCGGCGCCTACCTGCGCGAGCTGCTGGTCGGCCTGCTGCGCGTCGCCTCCAACGCCGCCATCCAGTTGGTCATCCACTACTGGGAAGACCTGGACCCCGATTCCGAGCGCAAGGCCGCGCGTGCCCTGGGCGGGCGCGTGGATGGCGTGATCCTGCCGCCGCCGTTGTGCGAATCGCAGGCGGCGGTGAGCGAACTGGTGAAGGCCGGCATCCCGGTGATCGCGATCGCCGCCGGGCGCCTCAGCGACGCGATCTCCTGCGTGCGCATCGACGACTTCCATGCCGGCAAGGAGATGGCCGAACACCTGATCCAGCACGGCCACCGGCGCATCGGCTTCATCCGTGGGCGCCAGGACCTCAGCGCCAGTGCGCGGCGCTACGAGGGCTTCGTCACCGCGCTGCAGGAGGCCGGGCTGAAGGTCGAACCCGGCCTGGTCCAGCAGGGCGACTACACCTACCGCTCGGGGTTGGCCGCCGCCGAAAAGCTGCTGTCGCACCGGCGGCCGCCGACCGCGATCTTCGCCAGCAACGACGACATGGGCGCGGCGGCGATCTCCGTGGCGCACCGGCGCGGCCTGGAAGTGCCGCGCGACCTGTCGGTGGTCGGCTTCGACGACACCTCGGCCGCCACCACCGTGTGGCCGGAGCTCACCACCATCCACCAACCGATCGCCTCGATGGCCGATGCCGCCATCGACATCCTGCTGCGCAGCATCCGCCGCAAGCGCGACGACACACGCATGTCCAGCGACCACGTGGTCCCGCACCGGCTGGTGCTGCGCGGTTCGGTCGCCGGCCCACCCAAGGGGCGCTGACGCAGCACGCAGGCTCACGCACTCGGGCATGCGACAGTGCTCTCCGCTTCGTTCAATGCGCCGAGCGCGACCCGCGACACCGACAGCGTCATCGCGCCCGCCGTGGTCAATGCCCACGGACGATCCAGCTTGCTCAGATCCGCGCCGGCTGCCGCCAGGCACTTGAGCGGCACGCCCACGCGCTTCCACTGGCCGACCGGCAGGGCTGTCAGCGTCGGCCCGATCGCCACCCGCGCGGCGCAGCCGCTGCCGCAGCCGACCGCCAGCCACGCCTCGCCTTGCGGGGCAGCGTCCACGCGCAGCGTGGTCACCAGCATCAGGTCGCCGTTGCTCTCGCGCTGCAGGTCCAGCGGCGTATGCGACTGCAGCGCGACCACCGCCTCGCGTCCACCCGACCAGGCGAGGCGGCGGCCATCCTCCTGCGCCAGGTGGTCCACGCCGGTGACCTTGAGCAGCGCGCCGTCGAGCGATTCCGGCACGCGGGTGACGGTCACGCCCTGGCCGGTGCTGCCTTCCAGGCGCAGCGCCATGCCCGGGCCGGCCGCGCCGCGGGCGAAGAACACGCCGGCCGCAGCTTCGTTGCCGGTGAGGCCGGAGACTTCCGGCAACCTGGCCAGGTTGCCATTGTCGGCATAGCGCAGGCCGTAGCCGAAGGCGAACAGTGGGTCGTAGCCCTTCTGCCCCACGTTGTTGGCGTATTGCGTGGCCGTGCGCGGCCAACTGAAACTCAACTTGCCCTTGAAGTCGTGCTGCACGCCGCCCTGCGCGGTGCGCAGCAACACGTCGGCGATACCCGCGCCTTCCGAGCCGGGCAGCCACGCCGCCACGAAGGCATCGGCCGCGTTGAGTTCGCGGTTGACCCACAGCGGTCGCCCGCTGAGAAACACCGCGACCACAGGAATGCCGTCGGCCTTGAGCCGCTTGATCAGCGCCAGGTCGGTGTCGTCGCCCGGCTTGTAGGCCAGGGTCGGCCGATCGCCCTGGAACTCCGCGTAGGGATTCTCGCCGAACACCACCACCGCGACGTCCGGCCTGGTCGTGTACGTGCCGTCGACCGCCAGCACGGCCTCGCCGCCTGCGGCCTTGGCCTGCTGCGCGAAACCTTCGTAGATGGTGTCCGCATTCGGGAAGTCCTTGCGGGTGGTGCCGGTGCCCTGCCAGTTCAGCGTCCAGCCGCCGGCCTGCTTGCCGACGTCATTGGCGCCGTCGCCGGCCACCAGGATGCGCTGCTTCGGCGACAGCGGCAGCAGACCGCCCTGGTTCTTCAACAGCACCAGCGACTCGCGCACCGCCTGCCGTGCCACCGCGCGATGCGCCGGCGCGCCGATCAGCGCGAACTGCCCACCGACCGCGCGCGCCGACGGCTTGCCCGCCTCGAACAGACCCAGCCGCATCTTGACCCGCAGGATCCGGCGTACCGCATCGTCCAGGCGCTGTTGCGAGATGGTGCCGTTCTTCGCCGCCGCCAGCGCGGTGGTGTAGAAGCCCTTCCAACTGTCCGAGGCCATGGCCATGTCCAGGCCGGCGTTGATGGTGGCCGGGCAGTCGGTGGGCGTGCAGCCCTTGACCTGTCCGTGACCGTTCCAGTCGCCGACCACGAAGCCGCCGAAGTGCATGCGCCCCTTCAGCGCGTCGGTCAGGTAGGTCTTGTGACCGTGCATCTTTTCGCCGTTGACGCTGTTGAACGAGGCCATCGCGGTCTGCGCGCCGGCGGCGATGGCCGGGGGATAGCCCGCAGCATGGATACGGACCAGTTCGGCTTCGCCGATTTTGGTGTCGCCCTGGTCGCGGCCGTCGGTGGTGCCGCCATCACCCAGGAAATGCTTGACCGAGGCGATCACATGGCGGCCATTGAGGAAGTCCGGCGTACCCACCTTGCCCTGCAGCCCCTCGACCATCGCACCGGCGTAGCTGGCCACCACCTCGGGCGATTCCGAATAGCCCTCGTAGGTGCGTCCCCAGCGGTCGTCCTGCGGCACCGCCACGGTCGGCGCGAAGGTCCACTCCATGCCGGTGGCGCGGGTTTCCAGCGCGGTGATTTCGCCGATCCGGCGCAGCAGCGCCGGGTTGCGGGTCGCGCCCAGGCCGATGTTGTGCGGGAACAGCGTGGCGCCGACGATGTTGCTCTGCCCGTGCACGGCATCGATGCCGAACAGCATCGGAATCGCCTTGCCGCCATGCGAGGTGTCCATCGACGCCGCATAGAACGCATCGGCCAGCGCCAGCCATTCGGCCGGCGCGGCGTCGTAGCGGCCGCCGGGATCGGAATTGCCGCCGGCCAGGATCGACCCCAGGCGATATTTGCGTACGTCCTCCGGGGTGAGGCTGCCGATATCGCCCTGCACCAGTTGGCCGACCTTCTCCTCCACCGTCATGGTGGCGATCAGCGCGGTAAGGCGCTTTTCCAGCGCGGGATCCTCGGGCAGCGGCCAGGTCACGCTGGGCCAGGGGCTGGCCTCCGCGCGGGCGGGCGCCGCAGCCTGGACGTCGCCCTTGCACACGGCGAGCGCGAGCAGCAGCGCGGCCAGCAACGCGCCGGTGTGGCGTGTGGAACGGGTATCGGTCACGGCGCTCTCCTTGCCGCTGCGCTCAGCGCAGCAGGTACTGGTTGATCAGGTTCTCGTAGCGCTCCTGGCGGCCGCTGATCTGCCGCGGCTCGCCGCCCTTCGCGCCCAATGCCGCCAGCTCGGCGAGGCCGAGCGCACCGCGCGCGAACTGCTCGCCGGCGCCACTGTCGAAGCTGGCATATCGCTCCCGGCGCCACTGCTCCCAGGGCGAGTCGGTGAGCAGCGCGTGGGCCACTTCCAGCCCGCGGGCGAAGGCATCCATGCCGCCGATGTGGGCAATGAACAGATCCTCGAGTTCGGTGGACTCGCGGCGCACCTTGGCGTCGAAGTTCAGGCCGCCCTCCAGGCCGCCCTGGCGCAGCACCACCAGCATGGCGCCGACCGTGTCGTACAGATCGGTCGGAAACTGGTCGGTATCCCAGCCGTTCTGCGCGTTGCCGCGGTTGGCGTCGATGCTGCCCAGCAGGCCGTGGTCGGAAGCGACCTGCAGGTCGTGTTCGAAGGTGTGGCCGGACAGCGTGGCGTGGTTGGCCTCGATGTTGAGCTTGAAGTCCTTGTCCAGGCCGTGCGCCTTCAGAAAGCCCGCCACCGTCGCGCTGTCGAAGTCGTACTGGTGCTTCATCGGCTCCATCGGCTTGGGCTCGATCAGGAAGTTGCCTTTCAGGCCGATGCTGCGGCCGTAGTCGCGCGCCATGGTCAGGAAGCGCGCGAAGTGCTCCAGTTCGCGTTTCATCTGCGTGTTGACCAGCGAGGCATAGCCTTCGCGGCCGCCCCAGAACACGTAATGCTCGCCGCCCAGTTCCACCGTCGCTTCCAGCGCCGCCTTCACCTGCACGGCGGCGCGCGCCACCACGGCGAAATCGGGATTGGTCGCGGCACCGTTCATGTAGCGCGGATGCGAGAACAGATTCGCCGTGCCCCACAGCAGCTTCATGCCGGTCGCGTCCTGGCGCGCCTTGGCCAGGCCCACCATGTGCTTGAGGTTCTTCTCGTACTGCGCGGCATCGTCGGCATCCGGCGCCAGGTCGATGTCGTGGAAGCACCAGTACGGAACGCCGAGCTTGGTGAAGAACTCGAACGCCGCATCCACCTTCGCCTCGGCGCTGGCCATCGGCGCGCCGACCTCCCACGGGAAATGGCGCGTGCCCGGGCCGAACGGGTCCTGCCCGGCATTGCAGAAGGTGTGCCAGTAGCAGACTGCAAAGCGCAGATGGTCCTGCATGGTCTTGCCGCCGACGACCTTGTTGGGGTCATAGACCTTGAAGGCCAGCGGGTTGTCCGAGCCACGGCCCTCGAAGGGGATGCGGCCGATGCCGGGGAAGTATTCCTTGGCGCCGATGAAGGGCTGGGTGTGCATGGTGCGGGTTCCTGTCGTGGTGGGAGGGAGTGCGAAACGGAGGATCAACCGCGGAACAGCGGCATGACGGCATCGAGGTGGCGCAGGAAGCGCGCATAGGCCGCGGCATAGGCCTGGGTGCGCGCCGGATCCGGACGGGCAGACCGTTGCGGATCCACCGCCACATGCTGTTGCGCGATGTCGGCAATGGAAGCGGCATCGCCGCGTGCCAGGCCCACCGCCCACAGCGCCTGCAAGGCGGCGCCGAATGCCGCGCCTTCCGGCTGCATGGGCACGTCCACCGGCAGGCCGAACACATCGGCCACCAGCTGCCGCCACGCGCCGCTGTTGCCGCCGCCGCCGGTCAGCACGATGCGCTCGAAGCGCATGCCGGCGCGCACGAACGCGTCGAAGCCGTACTTCAGGCTGTAGGTCGCCCCTTCCATCGCCGCGCGATAGAGGTGGGCCGGGGTCATGTTGTGCGTGTCCAGGCCCGCCAGCACCCCCTTGCCCAGCGGCAGGTCGGGCGTGCGCTCGCCGTTGAGGAACGGCAGCATCACCAGGCCGTCGGCACCGGGCGCGGTGGCGTGCAGATGCGCATCGCCGTCGCGTGTGCTGAAGCCGAACGCGGCGGCGACCTGCTCGGTCGCCACGGTGCAGTTCATGGTGCAGATCAGCGGCAACCAGCCGCCGGTGGAGGAGCAGAACGCGGCCCACGCGCCGTCCGGGTCGACCACCGGCGTGTCGGAGTAGGCGAACAGGGTGCCGGAGGTGCCCAGACTCATCGCCAGGCGGCCGGGCACGACGCAGCCGGTGCCGATGGCCGCCATCATGTTGTCGCCGCCGCCGACGGCGACCTTCAGCGTCGCCGGCAGACCGAACATGTGCGCGGCGGCGGGGTCGATGTCGAACAAGGCATCGGGCGCGGCGAAACGCGGCAGGCAAGCCGCCAGATCGCGCTGCGGATCGGTGGCGCGCAACAGCTCGGTCGACCAGGTGCGCGTGCGCACGTCCAGCCAGCCCGTGCCCGAGGCGTCGCCGTACTCGCAGAAGCGCTGGCCGGTCAGCACGAAGTTGAGGTAGTCGTGCGGCAGCAGGATCGTGGCGAGCCGCGCATAGGCATCGGGCCGGTGCGTCTTGGTCCACGGCAGCTTGGAGGCGGTGTAACCGGTGAGGATCGGATTGCCCGCCAGCGCGATGGTGCGCGCCGCGCCGCCGAGCGCGTCCATGATCTGCACGCACTCGGCCGAGGTGCTGGTGTCGCACCACAGCTTGGCCGGTGCCAGCACCTCGCCTGCCGCATCGACCGGCACGAAGCCATGCTGCTGGCCGGAGACCGCCAGCGCGGCGAGGCGCGAGCGCAGCGCAGGATCGATGGCGTGGAAGCAGATCTGCAGGGCCGCGACCCAGTCGGCCGGATGTTGTTCACGGCTGCCATCGGCGGCGGAATGCAACTCCAGCGGCGCGCTGCTGCTGGCCACGACGCTGCGCCCGACCGGGTCGTAGACCACGACCTTCAGGCTCTGCGTTCCCGCATCGATTCCGGCTACCAGTTCCCTTTCTTCCACGTCGTACCGCCTTTTCGTTAGCGCTATCATTTTTGGACGACAGCGTGTGTGCCGTTACGCCAGGGATACGCTCCGCTGCCAGACGTCCGGGGTCGCCTTGCAGTAGCGTTCGATGAACTCCGCCTGCGACGGCATCGCCGCGCTGGCCTGCTGCAGCGGCTGCCGGATCCGCGTCAGCAGCGTGCGCAGATCCGCATCGCCGATGGCGGCGGCCAGCGGATGCGGCGGTCCCGGCTGGATGCCCTGCCCCAGCAACACGCTGGTCCAGGAATCCACGCGGAACAACTCGCCCGGGTCCTGCCAGGCGTGCGCCCGCTCGCGCCAGGCGCGCAGCCGGATCGCCAGCGACTCGGGCAGCGCCATCTCGCGGCAGGCTTTCCACATCGGCTCGTCGCGCTGGGTGGCGTGGTAGTGCAGGATGATGAAATCGCGCACGTGCTCCATCTCCTGGCGACTGACCGTGTTGTACAGCTCCACCAGCGCCGGGCTGATGCCGTCGTGTGGAAACAGCTGGATCAGGCGCACCACCGCACTGATGGTCAGGTGGATGCTGGTCGATTCCAGCGGCTCGATGAAGCCGCTGGCCAGGCCCAGCGCGACAACATTCCTGTTCCAGGCCTGCAACCTGCGCCCGCTGCGGAACGGCACCAGCCACGGGTCGCGCAGCGGCGGGCCGTCGACGTCGCGCAGCAGCTTGGCGTGCGCCTCGTCGTCGGACATGTGGCGACTGGAGAACACCAGCCCGCAGCCGACCCGATGCTGCAGGGCGATATGCCAGCGCCACCCGGCCTCGTGCGCGATGGCACGGGTATACGGCACCGGCGGCGCGACCGCCTCGGTCTGCACCGCGACGGCGCGATCGCTGGGCAACCACTCGCGCCAGTCCTCGTAGCCGGTGTGCAGGGTCTGCTCGGTCAGCAGGCCGCGGAAGCCGGTGCAGTCGATGAACAGGTCGCCGTCGATGACCTGCCCGTCTTCCAGCAGCAGCGACGCGACGGAGCCGTCGTGCGCATGTTTCCGCACCTCGCGGATCTGCCCTTCCACCCGGCGCAGCCCGTACCCTTCGGCCTTCTTGCGCAGGAACTTCGCGTAGAGCGCGGCATCGAAGTGATAGGCGTAGTTGACCTGCGGCTGGGTCTCCAGCGAGAACCGGTCCGCACGCGAGGCGACGCTTTCCAGGCAGAAGTCGCCCAGGTCCGACGGCATGCCGCGGCGCAGGCTGTCCAGCCAGAAATGATGGAACGGCGTGGCCCAGGTGCCCTGCCCGATGGTGCCGAACGGATGGATGAAGCGATCGCCGGGGCGGCGCCAGTGCTCGAACGAGATAGACAGCTTGAACGTGCCGGCGACGGCGCGCAGGAACTCCTGCTCGTCGATCTGCAGGAAGCGGTGGAAGGTGCGGATCGGCGGCACGGTCGACTCGCCGACGCCCACCGTGCCGATCTGCTCGGACTCCACCAGGGTGATGTCCAGGCGATCGCGGAACTGGTGGGCCAGCGCGCAGCCGGCCAGCCAGCCCGCGGTGCCGCCGCCGGCGATGACGACCTTGCGGATGCGTCCGTCCGTTGTGGTGGCAAGGTTCAAGGTGATGCTCCCATCAGCGATTCAGCCGCGCCAGCAACTGCGCGCGCGCGCGGCGCGCCCGTGCCTCGTCGAATGGCGCCAGTTCGCCCCGCGCGGCCTCGGGCAGGTGCTGGCCTGCACATTCGCCGGGGCCGAACACGTAGTAATCGAAGAGCTTGGCCCAGGCCTGTTTCTCGCGCGCCGGCAGATCGCGCAACGCCCACATCGCGTGCTGCAGCGCCGTCAGCGGCGAGGGCAGGAAGGCCGGCGCACTACGCCACCAGTAGTTCACCAGCACGTTGAACGGCGCGAGGCTGCGTACGTTGTGCCACCACATGCTGGGGATGAACAGCGCATCGCCCGGCTCCAGCTCGGCGTGCCGTGCGCTGGCCAGCGCATCACGGAAACGCGGATAACGCGCGAAGTCGGGGCGGTCGACATCCACCACGCTGACCACCTGGCCGCCCGGCGTCGGCTCCAGCGGCCCCGGATACAGGTTGTCGATCTGCTCGGGCGGAAACAGGGTGAAGTGGCGCCGGCCCACCGCACAGCAGGCCAGGTTGTCCGGCGTGTCGAAATGGCAGGACGCCGTGACCCGGTTGCCGATCCAGATGCTCGGCGGCGCATCGATGCCCTGCCCGGCCAGGCCAGCATCGTTGGCCTGCGCGAAACCCGGCAGCGCCCGCGCGATCGGCAGCGACGCGACATAGTAGGTGGGCGGCCGCGGATCCTCGAAGGTCGCGGCGATCGCCTCCAGCACCTGCGTGAGCGGTCCGCGGCGGACCTCGAAATTCAACGCGGTGAACTCGGCGTTGTAGAACGGGCGTCCCTCGATCCCGGGTTCGCCGAAGGAATACGGCACCGGCACGCCCGCATCGAACCCGCGCAGGTAGGCCATTGCGTCCTGCGTGGAACGCAGCCCGGCCTGCACCAGTCCCCAGTCGCGCGCGATGCCGCGTAACACCACCGGCTCCCCGGCCGCCACCAGCGCCTGCAGTGGCAATGCAGTGGGTTGCACGCCTTCCAGTGTCCGCATGGCTGCGCCGTCCGGCACGCTCAGTTCCTGCCTGCCGCGCCGGCGGCATCCTGCAGGCGCAGGCGTCGCTGCTTCTCGGCGATCAGGCGGCGCATGTTGTGCAGCGAGGCCAGCATCAGATACGCGCCTTCCAGATAGCCGGCGCGGTTGAGCGCGGCCAGCGCGACGCCGTCCAGTTGGGCCAGGCGCTCACGGTCGATCGCATGCAGGCCGTTGACGCCCACCCGATGCTGCGCATCGAGCTGCACGTCGAGCGCCACCGGCTGGATCAAGCCGTGTGCATGGAGCGCGGCGAACATGTCCGCACCGAAGGCACTGCCCTCGTGGATGCCGCGCAGCACCGTGGCGATGTGGTCGAGATAGGGCGTGTTGCCGCCCTGCGGCAGGAACACCGGCTCGCCCTGCATCGCCGTCACCCGCGGATGCTCCATGTCCACGTGCAGCACCGCTTCCTGGGTGAGCACGCCATCGATGCGCTGCTCCTGGAAGCCGATCAGGAACGGCCCCTTGGCCGCCGCCCCGGGCAGATACGAGGCCGTCCAGCGCCGCTCGTGCAGGAACAGGTTCTCGTGCTGCTCGAACCCCAGCAGCGCCACCGACTGCCAGGCGCCGTCCGCCGGGTCCTTGCGCAGGAAGATCGGATATTCCCGCTGCAACTCGGCGAACTCGCTCGGGTAGGCCGGCAGCATGCCCACCGCGTCGCCGAACTCCGGACCGAAGTCGGTGGCCACGCGCAGGTCGCGATGGGCGATGTTGTTGAGCATCTCGTAACGCGGCATGGTGATGCGTACTCCCCTCTGGAGCCCGGCACAAGGTGCCGCCGCAACAGCGGCGACACCCGTGCGACATGCGAAGAAGGACTCCCCGCTTCTTCAGAACTTGTAGCGAACGCCCAGCATATAACGCGGGCTCTGGTCGGCCAGCTTCACGATCATCTTCGAGGTGCGCGAGCGCCAGCGCACGTCCTCGCCGGTCAGGTTGATCGCCTCCAGGCCGAACGACCAGTGGTCGTTCAACGTGTAGTTCACGCTGAGATCCCACTGTTCGTAGGGTTCCACATAGTACGGATTGCGGCTGGTACCCTGGTTGGCCAGGATCAGGTACTGGTCGCGCCAGTTCCAGGCCAGGCGCACCGACCAGCCGTACTTCTCGTACATCAGCACCGCGTTGGCGGTGTCGCTCAGGCCGGTGAGCGCGAACTGGTCGATGCCCGGGTCGCCACCGTTGTCGTAGCCGACGTCGCCCTTGACGATGGTGTAGTTGGCGAGGATGCCGAACCCGGTGTCGCCGAGGAAGTACTGCCCGCCGAGCTCCCAGCCGTGCAGCTTGGCCTGGTTCTGGTTGATCGGACGGTTGACGTTGAACTCGTACAGCGGATCGTCGGCCTCGCCGTAGAGATCGTAGGCCGCTTCGGTCGCCAGCACCTGCGCACCGGTGCCGTTGTAGGCGGCCAGGCCGGCCGGGTTGTTGCGCAGCAGGGCCAGCGCGGTGAACAGCGAGGTGTCGTTGGCCGAGCAGGCCGCCGCATTGGCCGGGCCGACCTGGGCCAGACAGGCGCCGCTGGTGAGGAACGCCAGCGCCGACTTCGCGTCCGGACCCGAGGTGGGATCGCGCAGGCCGTACAGATTCTCCTGCACGACGGTGTTGCCGATGAAGTTGTTGACCGACTTGTTCCAGTACGTCACCGACAGGTAGCTCGCATCGGCGAAGTACCACTCCAGCGCCAGGTCGAGGTTGTCGGATTCCAGTGGCTTCAGCGCAGGATTCTGCGCGTTGCCGCTGGCCCGCGAGGACGGATCGATCAGCACCGACCCGAACGGCTGCTGTGCCCCGGCACCGGCATACAGGTTGCCGATCGGCGCGCGTGCGATGCTCTTGCCGAACGAGACACGGCCCTTCAGCGTGTCGGTGAGGTCGATGCTGAAATCGAGGTTGGGCAGGATGTAGCTGTACGTGGTCTTCTCGCTGAACGGCTGCTGCTCGTTGGACAGCAGTACGCGGAAGTCGTTGTTGGACTGCCACTGGATCGCTTCGGGCGTGGCGATGATCGAGGTCGACACCACGTCGGTGGTTTCGTAGCGCACGCCGAGCCGGGTATTGGTGCGCCGACCGGCCAGCTCGCCATCCAGTTCCACCTGGAAATACGCCGAGCGGGTCTTCTCCTCCACGAAGTTGTCGGCGGCGCGCTGCGGGCTCACGCCCAGGCCGACGCCGTACTGGCTGGCCGCCCATTCCGCCAGCCGGCCCGCATCGCCGCGCCATGCCGGCCAACTCGTCCCGCTGTAGTCATGGAACAGGCCGATGATGTTGACCGGCTGCATCAGGTTCATCAGGCCGCCGGCGGTATCGCGGTCGACGTTGGCCACGCCCCAGTCGCCCAGCGTGGAATACGCCTCGGCCGCCTGGATGCGGTGGGTGGTCGACTTGTTGGTGTCCACGCCGAACTGGAAGCGGCCCTGGTCGAAGCTCCATTCGCCGTCGACGCGCGCCTGCTTGATCTGGCTGATCTGGCTCTGCGAGTTGACCCGCAGCACCTGCGAACCGATCTCGCCGGGCACGAAGCCCGGATTGACCACGCCATTGGCCTTGGCCGCGGCAGCGGCGTCGCTCGGATACCAGACCTGGGTGCCGATCGGCAGGCCATTGTTGAAGTTCAGCTCCTGCACCCAGGAGCCGCCGCAGTGCGGCCCGGTGGTGCAGTTGTTGGTGCCGGCGATGCTCATGAAGAGGGAGCCGCCGCCGGTCAGCGGATCGTTGGGGCGGCTTTCGTTCTTCGAGTCGTGCGCGTCGAAGCTGAGCTTGAGCCGGTCGGTCACGTTCCACACCGCATTCAGGCCGAGCGAGCCCAGCTTGTACTTCTGCATGCTGCGCTGCTGCTCAAGGCCGAAATCCTTGGTGCCGGCGATTTCGCGGATGTAGGTCGGCACGGCCACCGCGCCGCTGGTATCGAACGTCACATCGGTGTAGTTGCTGTTCTGCAGCCACATGCCCTGCTCGCCACGATTCTCGGTGATCTCGTTGGTCGAGTAGGTGTAGTCCAGGGTCAGGGTCAGGCTGTCGGTGGGCGCGAACTGCAGCACTGCCTGGCCGTTGACGCGCTCGCGTTCGAACTCGGAGAACGCATAGCGCAGGTCGTTCGGCCGGGCGTACAGCGCGCCGATCTGCGGCGCATTGACCACGGTCGGATTGCCGGGCATCGAGCCCGTCCACGGCTGCACGTTCCAATAGTTTTCGGTGGCCTGCACCGAGCCGCCCTTGCGCTTCTGGTAGCTCGCGCTCACGCCGACGCCGAAGGTCTTGTCCG
The DNA here is from genome assembly GCF_009192895.1 of Xanthomonas sp. LMG 12460. Classification (NCBI taxonomy): domain Bacteria; kingdom Pseudomonadati; phylum Pseudomonadota; class Gammaproteobacteria; order Lysobacterales; family Lysobacteraceae; genus Xanthomonas; species Xanthomonas sp. LMG 12460. The sequence goes on from NZ_NKUH01000027.1 coordinate 23,771, forward strand.
GATTGCTGTAGCTGAAGATGCCCGACAGTTCCGGGGTGATGTCGTTGTCGAACGGCTGGCTGCGGTCGGAGACGGCCTTGGCGCCGGCACTGGCGACGATGCCCTGGTGGTCGAATGGGCGCGCAGTCAGGATGTTGATGGTGGCGCCGATGCCGCCGCTGGGCATGTTGGCCTGGCTGGTCTTGTAGACCTCGATGCCATTGATCGCTTCGGCAGCCAGCTGGGCGAAGTTGAAGGCACGGGTGCCGCCGTCGACCCCGCCGATGGCGACCTGGCCGGCAGCGCCGAACGCATCGGCGCCCGGCATCTGCCGCCCGTTGAGCGTCACCATGTTGAACTGCGGGCCGAAGCCGCGCGCGGTGACCTGCGCGCCTTCGCCATCGCGCCGTTCGATGGAGATGCCGGTGATGCGCTGCAGCGACTCGGCCAGGTTGGTATCGGGGAACTTGCCGATGTCTTCGGCACTGATGGCATCCACCACGCCCGCGGCGTCGCGCTTGATGTCCATCGCCTGGCTGAGGCTGTTGCGCAGGCCGGTGACCTGGACCGTGTCCAGCTGCGTCGGGCTGCTCTGCGCCTGTTGCTCTGCCGCCGGCGGCGTCTGCGTCGACGCGTCCTGTGCGAATGCGGGATTGATGACCAGGACGCCACCGACGAAGGTGAACATGGCCCTGGATTTGAACTTCGCCAGCGTGCGGCTCATGGACGAGCCCCCAGGTCTGGGCTACGACGAAACATAGAAGCGCTCATGACTCTCCCCTCTGACATGCGATCGATGGATGTACCGCCCCTCCCCTAAGAGGCACGCACGGGCGATGCCCGTCTTCCACGCCGAACATCGCAGCGCGCTCTGCGGTCGCTGCGACTCAAAACTCCGTTTCAGGATTGCCAGACGACGCGCGATAAAGGCTCCCCCCGAGCCCGACTGCCGCTGATTGATAGCGCTATCATCGCGTCACGGCGCAGACTACGCACCCGGGACATCGCTTGTCATCATGCGTCGCAACAAAGGACGGCATTCCTTGAAGAACACCCCCAAAACGACGCGTCGAAGAGGGAACGCCATCACCATCGACGACGTCGCGGCGCATGCGGGCGTCTCGCCGATGACCGTCTCGCGCGTCACCCACGGTCACGCCGGCGTGCGCGAGAGCACGCGCGAGCGGGTGATGCGCAGCGTGCGCGCACTGGACTACCGGCCCAACCCGGCCGCCAGCGCGCTCGCCGCCGCGCAGCACACCTGCATCGCGTTGATCTACACCAACCCCAGCTCCAGCTATCTGCGCGAACTGCTGGTCGGCGCGCTGCGCGGTTCGACCCGCGTGGCGGCGCAACTGGTAATCGCCACGTGGGACGGACTGGGTCCGCGGGCACGCCGCGAGGCCGCACGCACGCTCTGCAGCAGCGTGGCAGGGGTGATTCTCCCCGCGCCCTTGTGCGAATCGAAAGCCATCGTCGCCGTGTTCGTCGACGCCGGGATTCCCGTCGTCTCCATTGCGTCGAGCCGATTCAGCGACAGGCTGTCCTGCGTGCACATCGACGATCGCCGTGCCAGCCATGACATGGTCTCGCACCTGATCGCGCACGGGCATAACCGCATCGGCTACATCACCGGCGACCCGAACCAGACCGCCAGTGCGCACCGCTGGCAGGGTTACCGCGATGCCCTGGCGGATGCGGGCATCGACTACGACGCCGCGCTCGTGCAGCCGGGCGACTTCACTTATCGCGCCGGGCTAGAGGCCGCCGAGCGACTGTTGGCGTTGCGGGCACGCCCCAGTGCGATTTTCGCGAGCAACGACGACATGGCCTCGGCGGTGGTGTCGGTGGCGCATCGTCGCCGCCTGAAGGTGCCGGAGGATCTGTCGGTGGTGGGATTCGACGACACGTCGGCGTCGACGATGGTGTGGCCGGAGCTGACCACCATCCATCAGCCGGTGGCGGACATGACGGATGCGGCCATCGATCTGCTGCTGCGGGAGATCCGGCAGGGGGCCGGTTCGGGGCGTACCTGCGTCAATCATGTTGTGCCGCACCGGCTGGTCGCGCGCGATTCCGTCTCGGGGCCGCTGCTGGGTCGCTAGCTTCTTATCGTCGGGCGCGGACTGGGGGGAGAACGTCGAGGAACGTCCGTGCCTCATGCGCGTCGCACAGCTGCACCGTCAGCGAGTACTGCTGTTGCTGTTGCTGTTGCTGTTGCTCTTGCAGTGGCTTTGGCTTTTGACTTGCCGGGTCCCCTTCCGAAGCGGCGGCCATCACGGGGAAAAACCCCGAAGGGGCGGCGCACATGGACGTGCGCCGTCCGCGGCAGGGGCAGGATGCCCCTTCCGCGGATCCCCGCGATGGACGCGGACCCGGAGCGCGTTAGCGCGGAGGGCGCGAGGCAGGGTGTGCTTTCTTTTGGTTACTTTTCTTTGCACAAGCAAAGAAAAGTAACTCGCCGCCAGGCGAAAGCTTTGCTCTTGAAGATGCTGCCGCCGTAGCTGAATTACAGGAGCGGCTTCAGCCGCGACAGACACAACAGACACAACGGACTCTCGCTGTCGCGGCTGAAGCCGCTCTTACAGATCTTCTCGTCCGACAGACAGACTTCAAGCAACGGCAGCAGCAACAGCAAAGGCTTTAAAGGCTTTCGCCCTTTCGGGCGAGTTACTTTTCTTTGCTCGCGCAAAGAAAAGGTAACCAAAAGAAAGCGCGCCCTGCCTACGCGCCCTCCGCGCTGCGCGCTCCGGGTCCGCGAACCAGACGGGATCCGCGGAAGGGGCATCCTGCCCCTGCCGCGGACGGCGCACATCCATGTGCGCCGCCCTTCGGGTTTTTCCCGCCTGGTTCGCCGCTTCGGAAGGGAACCCGGTAAGTCAAAAGCCAGAACAACAGCAACAACAGAAGCAAGAGCAAGAGCAACAGCAACGGTAAAGGCAAAGGCAACGGCAACGGCAACGGCGTGGATCAGCTTGCTCTGGCGCAGCGCGGACACTCACGACACAACACCCATACCGCCGCCCACACGTCACCAACACATAGACCACTCGCCACCCACTGCATCGACCAGGTCGTCGACAAGATCGCCGCACCAGTGCGCGCCATCCGCCTCGCAACTGCGCTACCTTGCACCCAAGGCGCCCTCGCGCCCATGTCGCCCCCCGGAGATCCCCATGCCCCTGCTCCATCGGTCCCCCGCCACGCCACCGCATGCCGGCCACCATCGCGCCTGGCGCATCGGCTTGGCCCTGCTGTGCGCCCTGATCGGCGCGCCCTGCATGGCCGCCGACACCACCGTGCCGGCCGTGCAGCGCGCGCAGCAACTGATCTTGGTGCTGGCGCCTGATTGGGACAGCCCGCAGGGCACGTTGCAGGCGTTCGAGCGCGACGCGAAAGGCTGGCGCGCGCAGGGCAAGGCCTTCGACGTGAGCCTCGGCCGCCACGGCAGCGCCTGGGGCCTCGGCCTGCATCCGGCGCAGACGGACGGCCCGCAGAAGCGCGAAGGCGACGGCCGCAGCCCGGCCGGCGTGTTCACCATCGGCGAAGCCTTCGGCTATGCGCCGCGCATCGACAGCGCCATGCCCTACCAGGCGATGCAGCAGAGCAACTACTGCATCGATGTGCCAGGATCGCCGCTGTACAACCAGATCGTCGATGCCGACAAGGTCGGCAGCGCCGCGGTGGCCGGGTCCACCGAACCGATGCGCCTGGACCTGCAACACGCCGGCGATCAGCGCTACCGCGAAGGCTTCGTGATCCAGCACAACGCGCAGGCCACGCCGGGCGCCGGCAGCTGCATCTTTGCGCACCTGTGGCGCGCGCCCGGCGCGCCCACCGCCGGCTGCACCGCGATGCAGCCGGCCGACATGCAGCGGCTGCTGGCGTGGTTGCGGCCGTCCGCCGCGCCGCTGTTCGTGCTGCTGCCGCGCCATGCCTACCGGCGCCTGCAGGCCGAGTGGGCGCTGCCGGCCGTGGAGCCGGCGTCGTGAGCCAGGCGCCCGCACCCGGGCTGGTCCGCGCGGTCAGCCGCTGGCAGATCGTCGGGTTGTCGATCAACGACGTGATCGGCAGCGGCATCTACCTGCTGCCCGCGGCCACCGCCGCCCTGCTCGGGCCGTTGAGCCTGTGGGCGGTGTTGCTGGCCGGTGTGGCGGTGGCGCTGCTGGTGCTGTGTTACGCGCAGGCGGCCAGTTACTTCGACGAACCCGGCGGCAGCTATCTGTATGCGCGCGAGGCGTTCGGCCGTTTCGCCGGCTTCGAGATCGGCTGGATGATCTGGCTGACCCGGATCAGTTCGGCAGCGGCGCTGAGCAACGGGCTGGCCGATGCGGTGGTGCGCTTCTGGCCGGCCGCGGCCGGGGGCGGCGCGCGCCTGGCCATCGTGATCGGCTCGCTCGGCCTGCTCACCGCGATCAACGTGATCGGGGTGAAGTCGGCCGCGCGCACCGGCGTGGCGCTGGTGATCGGCAAGCTGGTGCCGCTGCTGCTGTTCGTGGCGATCGGCGTGTTCTACGTGGACTGGTCGTGGGCGTTCTCGGGCAAGACCCCGGACCCGCACGATGTCGGCAACCTCGGCGAGGCGGCGTTGCTGCTGCTGTTCGCCTATGCCGGCTTCGAGAACATCCCGGCCGCCGCGGGCGAATACCGCAATCCGCGCCGCGACGTGCCGTTCGCGCTGATCACCATGATCGTCACCGTCACCCTGATCTATGCCGCGGTGCAGGTGGTGGCGCAGGGCACGCTGCCCAACGTGGCGCAATCGGCGACGCCACTGGCCGATGCCGCCAGCGGCTTCGGCGGCGAAGCGCTGGCGCTGATCCTCACCGTCGGCGCCACCATCTCCATCCTCGGCACCACCAGCAACACGGTGATGCTGGGGCCGCGCTTCCTGTTCGCGCTGGCCAAGGACGGCTACGGCCCGGCGTTCCTGGCGCGGGTGCATCCGCGCTTCCGCACGCCGGCCGCGGCGATCCTGCTGCAAGGCGTGCTGTCGCTGGCGCTGGCGCTGTCCGGCTCGTTCGTGCAACTGGCGCTGCTGTCGATGGTCACCCGCCTGTTCGCCTACATCGGCACCGCCGCAGCGGTGCTGGTGCTGGCACGGCGCTATCGCGATCGGCCCGGCGCGCTGCGGCTGCCGGGCGGGCCGTTGATCCCGCTGGCGGCGCTGTTGCTGGCGCTGGCGTTGCTGCTCAGCGCCAGCTGGCAGAACCTGGCCGCCGCGGGCGTGGCGTTGCTGGTGGGCGCGCTGCTCTATCGGTTCCCGCGCAGGGACGCGGCATGAACGCCTTCACGCCGCCTTGCGCGCAGGTCACGCGCGGATAACCGCGGCACCCGGACGCTGGGCGCCCACCAGCCAGAGCCGCCCGCCATGAAACGACGCCGCGTCTACAGCGCTCCGGATCTGCCCACCGCCACGCGCGCACTGCAGGCCGCGCGCAGTGCCGGTCTCGACAACGACGACCTGTCGCTGGTCGCGCGCGGCGACATCGAGCTGGACGCCATCCCCGACGACCGCAAGGAAGGCAAGACCGACACCGTGCCGGCCGCGGCGCGTGGCGCCCTGGGCGGCGGTGCGGCCGGACTGCTGGCCGGGCTGGCGGCGATCGCGGTGCCGCCACTCGGCATCACCCTGGCCGGCGCCGGGGTCATGGCGATCGCCGGTGCCCTGGTCGGCAGTTGGTCCTCGGCGCTGGTCGGGTCCACCGTGCCGGACCCGGTGCGGCGCAACTTCGAAGAGGAAATCGAGGCCGGGCGCATCCTGGTGGTGATCGAAGGCGAGCCGGAGCTACTGGACGCCGCCGACGCGCCGCTGCGCGCGGCCGGCACCACGGCCTTGCCTTACGAAGCGGCGGCTGCCGCGCACTGACATCACGCCAGCTAGGCCAGGCCTGGCGCGAGACGCTCTCCGTTGCGCAGTTCCGTACTGACGCGGTTGCACGGCCCGAAGGCCCGCCGCCATGGCGTCGTCATCGGCAGGCGCGTTTCGTCAGGCGGCTGGCGTCAGCGACCGCATGCGTACCAACAGACCAGCGGCGTACACCAGCCCATAGGCGATCAGCGCCGCGGCAATGCTCATGGTCAGCGGACTGGCGTTCTGCAGGGTCTCGGCACTGCCGCCGGCGAAGGCGCCGCTGGCCCAGCGCCAGGCCAGGCGCCCGAGCAACAGCACGCTCAGCGCGGCGCCGATCCAGGGATTTGGCGTATACCAGCGCGCGCCGTCCTGCAGCTCGATGCGGGTGTGGTGCAGGGCGAAGGCGCCCAGCGCGGCGCCCAACACGGCGCCCAGCGCCATGCCCAGGCGCACGGCCGGCAACTGCACGGCCAGCCAGGTCAGCAGGCCCGCGACCAGCAGCAGGAACCCCAGCCGCACGCCGGTGCGCCGCGGCTGCCAGGGCTGGCGGCCGAAGTAGCGACGGATGCGTCGGTAATACAGCCAGCCGACGCCGGCCGTGGCCAGGTACGGGGTCAACAAGGCGATGCCGTTGGCGGCCATGGGATTTGTCGGTAGAGAGGGGGCGTAGCGGCGGATCGTAAGCCACCCTGAGCGCCGGCGCAGCCTGCCAGAAGGCATGAATGTTTCATATCGCGATCACACCGCGCAGGGGCGGGTTTAACGCCGGCGTGGCTAGCTTTAAGCGCATTCATCGCCCACGGAGAACCATCATGAGCGTTCCGTATCAGATTCCCGGCCGTGCGCCCAACGACGAGGACCGCAACAGCGTCTCGCAGTACTGGCGCGATCGTTTCGCCGACGAGCCCTATTACAGCGAAGGCGAGCGGTTCGAGGACTACGAACCCGCCTACCACGCCGGCCACGAGGCGCGCATCCGCGACTTCAACCGCGCCTACGAGCAGGTGGAAGCGGAACTGCACCGCGACTGGGACAACAACAAGGGCTCGCAGACGCTGAGCTGGAGCAAGGCCCGCCACGCGGTGCGCCGCGCCTGGGAGCGTGCCGGCAACGGCGAATAAGGCGACGCGCCACGTTCCCACCTGTAGAAGCGGCTTCAGCCGCGACAGGCTTTCTCAGTAAAGCCCGTCGCGGCTGAAGCCGCGCCTACGAAGGCAGCACGGCGATGTTCCTGATCGCACCCACGCCGCCAGCACCGACGCATCGGCAGGCGCACGCGCCCCACGCCGCTCACCCGGCAGCGGCGCAACCGCCGCTGCCGGGTGTACTCCTCAACTCTCCAGCGGCTGCAACTTCAGCAACCGCCCACCGGCGCCATCCTCCAGCAGCCACAGCGCGCCATCCGGCCCCTGCTCCACCTCGCGGATGCGCTTGCCCATGTCGTAGCGGGCGGCCTCGCGTGCGGTCTCGCCATTGAACTCGATCCGCACCAGCGACTGCGAGGACAGGCCGCCGATGAAGCCATTGCCGCGCCACTGCGGGAAGCGGCTGCCGTTGTAGATGACGAAGCCGGCCGGCGAGATCACCGGCGTCCAGCTCACCTTGGGCGCGGCGAATTCCGGGCGTGTGCTGTGATCGGGAATCGGGCGGCCGTCGTAATGATCGCCATTGGACACGATCGGGTAGCCGTAATTGGCGCCGCGCTGGATCAGGTTCAGCTCGTCGCCGCCGGCCGGGCCCATTTCGTGTTCCCACAACCGGCCGTTGGCGTCGAAGGCCAGGCCGAGCACGTTGCGGTGGCCCAGCGACCACACCTGCGCGGCGACGCCGCCGCGGTTGGCGAACGGATTGTCGGCCGGCACGCTACCGTCGTCGTTGAGGCGCACGATCTTGCCCAGGTTGCCGCTCATGTCCTGCGCCGGATCGAACTTCTGCCGCTCGCTGGAACTGATCCACAGCTTGCCGTCCGGCCCGAACGCCAGCCGATGGCCGAAGTGGCCGTTGCCGGACACCTTGGGCTGCTGCCGCCAGATCACCTGCTGTTGGGACAGGCTGCCGCCGCCGTTGTTGTCGAGCGTCAGCTTGGCGCGCATCACCGCTGCGCCGCGGGTATCGCCGCTGCCGGGTTCGGCGTAGCTCAGGTAGACCCAGCCGTTCTTGGCGAAGCCCGGATGCGGCAGCACGTCGCCGAGACCGCCCTGGCCGCCGTACGCCACGGTGGGGACGCCGCTGACCGTGCCGGTATGGCCGCTGACCGGATCGATGCGCTTGAGCGTGCCACCCTTCTCGCTGACCAGCGCAGTGCCGTCGGGCAGGAAGCTCATCGCCCACGGTTCGTTGAAGGTGGCGACCGGCGTCGCCGAGAACGGCCAGTCGCCGCGCCGCTCGGCGGCCGTGTCGGCGGGGGCGGCGTGCGCCGCAGAGATCGCCAGGCCCATGGCCAGCGCGCAAGCCAAACCCAGGGGAGTTCGCATGACGTGCACCTATCGGTTGGGGTCGAATCCCGAACCTAGCAGAGCCCGCGTGCACGGCAAGCATGCCGCGGCCAAGCCGTGGTCGCGGTCACGACGGCAGCGGTCTGCCCGCCCGGGGCAGCGCGCCAGACCGGATCACTCCAGCGGAGGCGGCAACGTCTGCCCGACGTGGCGCTTGCCGCCTTGACCGGCCCCCACCGCATCGCGGGTGTTCTTCTGCACCGCCACTGCACCGAACAGGCTAAGCGCGAAGGCCATGGCATAGAAGCCTTTCTCGCTCAGCAACAAGGTTGCATTGAATAGACCGACTGCCAACAGCACCAGCGCCGCGATCACCGAGAACCAGCAGATCGAGTAATACAACGCGCTCACCGGAATGTCCTCGACCCGGTCGCGCACGCTCTTTTGCAGCGAGACCGCGGAAAACAGGCCGAACAGCAGGACCGTGAAGTAATAGCCCTTCTCGTTCAACATCATTTCGGCATTCCACAAGCCGATCAGGAACCCGCCCGTGCCCAGCAGCAACGCCCCCCAGGAGGCAGCGATAAAGGCGGCGGAGGTCTTGGGCGCAGCTTGCATGAGAAATTCCTTGTGATGAGGGAAGACCAGGATCGGCGCACGGGCGAGGCGCAGCGCGCATCCCGACAACGCAACCTGAATGCATAAGGTAGAGGAAAGCGGCGAGTTACGCACCCGATCACAGTGGATGCTGCGCCGCCCCGCCGTAGACGCCTGCAGCAGGCCGCATCGGAACGCTACCGCAGATGCAGGCGGCGTCACGCCGCGTCCTGCATGGAAGGCCGGGAACGCAGGCCGCAGGCAGGAGCCGACGCGACGAGTACACGCGCCCACACCCACAACAGGCGTCCGTTGCGACCCCACAGAGGCACGCCAGACCATGAAAGTGGCTGCAAGAGCAGCCAGCGCGCGTCCTCCGGGCCGCATGGCGCTGCCTCCGGATCAGGGCAATCCGCGCGACCGAATCACCATCGGCGTCATGCCCAGGTCGGCGACGGCTGTCGCTGCGCCAGGCTCAGCCGGGCAGCAGCTCGAAGGCCACCGGCTCGCCGCTGGCCGAGGACGCGCACACCCACAGGTCGAACAGGCCCGGCTCGGCCGCGCACTGTCCGTCGCGGCCGGTGAAGGCCAGCGCGTGGCGGTCGAGGGTGAAGCGGACCTCCATGCCCTCGCCCGCGGCCAGCCGCACCTTGCGGAACGCCTTCAACTCGCGCACCGGGCGCACCCGGCTGGCAACGCGGTCGTGGATGTACAGCTGCACCACTTCCTCGCCTTCGCGCTCGCCGACGTTGTCGATGCGCGTGGTCACGGTCAGGGTGTCGTCCCAGCCGACCTGAGTGCGGTCGAGCTGCGGCGCGCCATAGGCGAACTGCGTGTAGCCGAGGCCATGGCCGAACGGATACAGCGGCGCGTTCGGCACCTCGCGCCAGCGCGACTTGAACTCGCTCATCGTCGGCAGTTCCGGCCGGCCGGTGCGCGGGTGGTTGTAGAAGTACGGCTGCTGCCCGGCATCCAGCGGGAAGCTCACCGGCAGGCGCGCGGACGGGTTGTAGTCGCCGAACAGCACGTCGGCCACCGCCGGACCGGTCTGCGTGCCCAGGTACCAGGTCACCGCGATCGCCGCGGCATCGCGCACCGCGCCCTGCAGCGCCAGCGCGCGGCCGTTGCGCAGCAGCACCACCAGCGGCGTGCCGGTGGCGGCGACCGCCTCGGCCAGCGCCTGCTGCGCCGGCGGCAGCACGATCTGCGTGCGCGACTGCGCCTCGCCGCTGTAGCGCTGCGGCTCGCCAAGGGCCAGCACCACCACGTCGGCGGCGCGCGCGGCGGCCACCGCCGCCTCGATGCCGCCGTCCAGCGGCGCTTCCAGGCCGCAGCCGGGCACCACGGTCAGCGCCTGCGCGTCGGCCAGCGCGGCGCGCACGCCGGCTTCCAGGGTCACGTAGCGGGTCTTGTCGCCGAACAGGGTCCAGCAGCCTTCGATGTTGTCGCGGTCCTGCGCGAACGGGCCGATCAGCGCGATCTTCTGGCCCTGCTTGCGCAGCGGCAGCACCGGGCCGTCGTTCTTCAGCAGCACGATCGAGCGCCGCGCCGCGTCGCGCGCCAGCGCATCGTGCGCGGCGATGTGCGACGGGTCGGCCTCGCGCGCCGGGTCCAGCGAACGGTACGGATCGTCGAGCAGGCCGATCGCTTCCTTCAGTTCCAGCACGCGGCGCACCGAGGCATCCAGCAGCGCCATCGGCACCTCGCCGTCCTCCACCAGCGACGGCAGGTGCGCGGCGTAGAAGCCGCTCTGCATGCTCATGTCCATGCCGGCCAGGAACGCCTTCTTGGTCGCGTCGCGCTCGTCGGCGGCATAGCCGTGCGCGATCAGCTCCATGTCGGCGGTGTAGTCGGAGATCACCACGCCGGGGAATTTCCATTCGCCGCGCAGGATCTCGGTCAGCAGTTCGTGGTTGGCGCTGGCCGGCACGCCGTTGATGTCGTTGAAGGAGGTCATCACGCTCAGCGCGCCGGCCTCGAAGGCGGCCTGGAACGGCGGCAGATGCACGTCGCGCAGGGTCTGCGGGGCGATGTCGACGCTGGCGTACTCCATGCCGGCGGCGACCGCGCCATAGGCGGCGAAGTGCTTGGGCGTGGCCAGCAAGGCGTCGTCGGCGCGCAGGTCCGGCCCGTGGAAGCCGCGCACGCGCGCGGCGGCGAAGGCGCAGCCCAGCACCACATCCTCGCCGGCGCCCTCGGCGCCGCGGCCCCAGCGCTGATCGCGGGCGATGTCCACCGCCGGCGCGTAGGTCCAGTGGATGCCGGCGGCGGTGGCCTCGACCGCGGTGGCGCGCGCGGTGCGCTCGGCCAGTTCCGGCTCGAAGCTGGCGGCCTCGCCCAGCGGGATCGGGAACACCGTGCGCATGCCATGGATCACGTCCGCAGCCAGGATCACCGGGATCCCCAGCCGGCTCTCCTCCAGCGCGACCTGCTGGATGCGCCGCCCCAGTTCCGCGCCGACGCCGTTGAACAGCGAGCCGACCCGGCCGGCGCGCACCTGCTGCAGCACCTCGTCGGCATTGCGGACGTTGGCTTCCGGATTCACGTCGGGGGCGAACGGGCGCACCATGTCGGCGAAGACGCCGAGCTGGCCGACCTTCTCCTCGACGGTCATGCGGGCGATGAGCGATTCGATACGATCCGAAGCCATGGGGTCCTTTGAGAAAACGTTTACATAGCCGCCAATTCTAGCTCTGCGGCCAGTCGATGGGGCAAGTTCCGGCGCCGGAATCGCCTATTCATAAAACTGTCTACCGACCGGGGCCGGCCCGGCCGCCGCGCACCATACGCCTGCGAAGGGGCGCCGCCTAGGGGGACTGGAGGGAGAGCCGGGCCCGGCTCAGCCCGGCGCTGATCCCGGATCGCCGCGGCCGGCCGCTGGCGCAGCGCACAGGCCGCCCGCCTCAGCTCAGGAGCTGAAGTAGGCCTCGGCGATGGCGCTGTGCAGGTGGCCGAGGTGGGTCTGGATCTCGTCCATGAACCCGGCCGGGTTGTGCTGCGCCAGGTACGCCGGGTCGGCATTGCGCACCAGCCCGCTGATGCGCATCAGCGCGCGCTCCACCGGCGGCCGCGGCGGCATGGTCGGCAGGATGTGCTGGGCGCGGACCAGGCAGAACTGCACGCTGCGCGGGAAATCGTTGTTCTGCAGCAGGAAGCGCAGCGCCTGCTCGCCGGTGACGCGCTGGCGCACGTGGCGGCGGTACATCTGGTAGGCGGCCTGCGCACGCAGCACGCTCATCCACTGCATGGCCTGGTAGGCCTCGCGGTCGTCGGCCTTGCGCGGGGTGATCAGGCCCGAGGCGCCGGCATCGATGATGCGCGTGGTCATGTCGGCCTGCTCGATCGCCGTGCCCAGGCGCAGGAACTGGAAGCCGATGTCGCGGCTGACGTTGGCGGTCAGCAGCCCGGACACCTTCAGGCAGGCGTCGGTCACGTGGCCCAGGAACTCCATGCGGTAACGGCGACCGACGCTGCGCTCGCCGTTGGCGTCGATGTACAGGTGCAGGTCGTTGACCGCTTCCCAGATCTCCTGCGGCAGGGTGTCGCGGATGCTGCGCAGCAGTTCGCGCGCGTACTGCACCGAACTGCGCAGCGAGGACGGATTGCGCTCGTCCAGCAGCAGGAAGCGCACCACGTCGGCGTCGCCGACGTCGTCGCCGGCGTTGGGGAACCACAGCGCGAAGATCTCGCCGGCGCCGACCGTGTCGATCATCGGCCGCCAGGCGAAGCGCACCGAGCGCGGCAGGTCCAGCTGCAGCAGGCTGCCCACGCCCACCAACCGCGCGGTGGTCTCGGCGCGGCGTACGTAGCGGCTGAACCAGTAGAGGTTGTCGGCAACGCGCGAGAGCATCAGTCCAGCTCCTCGTCCAGGTCCACCACCCAGGTGTCCTTGGCGCCGCCTCCCTGCGAGGAATTGACCACCAGCGAGCCCTCCTCCATCGCCACCCGGGTCAACCCGCCGGTGGTCACGTAGACGTCCTCGCGGGACAGGATGAACGGGCGCAGGTCCAGGTGCCGCGGCGCCGGCCCGGCCTCGGTCACGATCGGCGCGGTGGACAGGCCCAGGGTCGGCTGCGCCATGTAGTTGCGCGGGTCGGCCAGGATCAGCTTGCGGAACTGCTCGCGCTGGCGCGTGGTCGAGCGCGGGCCGATCAGCATGCCGTAGCCGCCGGACTCGTTGGCCGGCTTCACCACCAGTTCGTCCAGGTGCTCGAGCACGTACTGGCGGTCCTTGTCGTCGTGGCACAGGTAGCTGGGCACGTTGGGCAGGATCGGCTCCTCGTCCAGGTAGTAACGGATCATCTTCGGCACGTAGGCGAACACCACCTTGTCGTCGGCCACGCCGGCGCCCGGCGCATTGGCCAGCGCCACCTTGCCGGCGCGCCAGCTGCGGATCAGCCCGGCCACGCCCAGCACCGAATCGGCGCGGAACGCCTCCGGGTCCAGGAACAGGTCGTCGACCCGGCGGTAGATCACGTCGACCCGGCGCGGTCCGTACACGGTGCGCATGTAGGTGCAGTCGTCGTCGGCCACGAACAGGTCGTCGCCCTCGACCAGCTCGATGCCCATCGCCTGCGCCAGGTAGGCATGCTCAAAGTAGGCGCTGTTGAAGATGCCCGGGGTCAGCAACGCGATCACCGGCTGGTCGCCCGGGCGCGGCGACAGCGCCGCCAGGGTGTCGTAGAGCTGCGCCGGGTAATCGTCCACCGGCAGGATCGCGCTGGTCTCGAACAGTTCCGGGAACACCCGCTTGGCGACCATGCGGTTCTCGAGCATGTACGACACGCCGCTGGGGATGCGCAGGTTGTCCTCCAGCGCGTACAGCGTGCCGTCGGCGTCGCGCACCAGGTCCGAACCGCACACGTGCGCCCACACCCCCAGCGCCGGGGTGATGCCCACGCACTGCGGGCGGAAGTTCACCGAGTGCTCCAGCAGCATCGCCGGGAACACCTTGTCCTTGACGATGCGCTGGGCGCCGTAGATGTCGCCGATGAACAGGTTGAGCGCGCGCATGCGCTGCTTCAGCCCGGCCTCGGTGCGCTGCCATTCGTGCAGCGGGATCACCCGCGGGATCAGGTCGAACGGCAGCGTGCGGTCGACGTTGCGGCCGTCGGAGTAGACCGTGAAGGTGATGCCCATGACCCGCGCGGCGACGTCGGCGGCGAGCTGGCGTTCGGACAATTCGCGTCCACTGAGGCTGGACAGGTACTCGATGACCCGGCGCGCGGCCGGACGTGGCTGCCCGTCGGACTGGATCAGCTCGTCGAAGGTGGCCGTGCGGTACTTGCTCCAGTCCATCGCGCCCCTTGTTGCTGCGGGCCGGCGGCGAGAGGCGCCGGCATGTTGTCCCGCAACATGCCCGCAGACGTGACAGCCGTCAAGCCGCCGGCGGCGGCACGGCGTCCGGGGCGCGGCGGATCCGCGCGCTGTCCATGAACATCGCGTCGCTGGAAGCCTGGAACACGCGCAGGTCGAAATTGGGCAGGATCGCCAGCAGGTGATCGAACAGGTCCGCCTGGATCTGCTCGTACATCGCCCAGCGGGTGTCGTTGGCGAAGCAGTACAGCTCCAGCGGCAGGCCGTTGGCGCCGGGTTCCAGCTGCCGCACCAGCAGGGTCATGTCCTGGCGCACGTGCGGGCTGGCGCGCAGGTAATGTTCGACGTAGGCGCGGAAGGTGCCGAGGTTGGTGATCCGGCGGCCGTTGATCGGCGCCACCCCACGTTCGGCCAGCGCCCCGTTCCAGGCGCCGAGTTCGTCGCGCTTGCGGTCGATGTACTCGCGCAGCACGGTCAACTGCCGCATCTGCTCGATCTCGGCAGCGTCGAGGAAGCGCACGCTGTGCTGGTCCAGGTACAGCGCGCGCTTGATCCGGCGCCCGCCGGCCTCGCTCATCCCGCGCCAGTTCTTGAACGAATCGCTGATCAGCTTCTTGGTCGGGATGGTGGTGATGGTCTTGTCCCAGTTCTGGACCTTGACCGTATGCAGCGCGATGTCGATCACGTCGCCGTCGGCGTTCTGCTGCGGCATCTCGATCCAGTCGCCGACGCGGACCATGTCGTTGGAACTGATGGTGACGCTGGCCACCAGCGACAGCAGGGTGTCCTGGAACACCAGGATCAGCACCGCCATCATCGCGCCCACGCCCGACAGCAGGATCACCGGCGACTTGTCGACCAGCACCGACACCATCAGCACCGCCGCGACCACGCCGAGCACGATCTTGAGCAACTGCATGTAGCCCTTGATCGGCTTGTTGTGCGCGTCCGGGCGCCGCTCGTAGACGTGGTTGAGCAGGTCCAGCACGCGCGACAGGGCCAGCGCCACGGTCAGCACGATGAAGGCGGCGCAGACGTTGCGCACCACGCTGACCATCGCCGCCGGCAGGTGCGGCACCGCGCCGATGCCCAGCGACAGCACCAGCGCCGGGATGACGTTGGCCAGGCGCGGGATCACGCTCAGCTTCACTTCCTTGTCGCTGAGCACGGTGGCGCGCAGCGCCCGCCGCAGCCCGCGCAGCAGGATGCGCTTGGTCACCCAGTTGGCCAGCCACGCCGCCAGCAGCAGCGCCACGATCACCATCGCGTCGTAGGCCCAGGGATACGGTGCCAGGGTGTGCTGCAGGTCGGCGAAGAAACGTGCGCCGGGCAGCGCCGCCGGCGCGGCGCTGGCGAATGGCAGCGATGCCTGCGTGCTCATGCGCGGCTGCGCTCGATGATGACCCCCACTGCCTGCGCTCCGCGCACCGCGCCCGGCTTGCTCAGCTTCAGCCGCAGCCACTGCACGTCGAATTCTTGCAGCACCGCTTCCGCGCAGCGCTCGGCCAGGGTTTCCACCAGCCCGTAGCCGGACTGCTCGACCAGTTCCACCAGGCGCTTGCTCACCGCCTTGTAGTTGAGCGTGTCGGCGATGTCGTCGCTGGCCGCGGGCTTGCGGTTGTCGAAGCCCATTTCCAGATCGAAGCGCAGCGTCTGCCGGATCCGCCGCTCCCAATCGTAGATGCCGATCAGCGCGTCGATTTCCAGACCTTCGATGAAGACTTTATCCATGGGGAGCGGGGAATGGGGAATAGGGAGTGGGGAATGGTAAGAGCAGAGGCAAAAGCGGCGCGTGAGCCGCTCACGATTCCCGATTCTCCATTCCCGATTCCCGACTTGCCGCCAATGGCGGCAAGTCCGCCATGTCCCAGCGCGGGGTCACCTGCACCGCGGACGCGGTGTCGTGCAGGCCGGCCTGCAGGCGCAGGGCGCCAGCGAAGGCGATCATCGCGCCGTTGTCGGTGCACAGCGCCGGGCGCGGGAAGCAGGCACGGCCGCCGCGGGCCTGCGCCATCGCCTGCAGCTTGGCGCGCAGGCGCAGATTGGCGCCGACGCCGCCGGCGACCACGATGGTGTCGCTGCCGGCCGCCTCCAGCGCGCGCTCGCACTTGATCGCCAGCGTGTCCACCACCGCGTCCTCGAAGCCGCGGGCGATATCGGCGCGCACCGCGTCGGACTGGTCGCTGTCGCGCCAGGCCAGCAGCACCTGGGTCTTGAGCCCGGAAAAACTGAAGTCCAGGCCGGGCCGGTCGGTCATCGGCCGTGCGAAGCGGAACCGGCCCGAGGTGCCCTGCGTGGCCAGCGCCGCCAGTTGCGGGCCGCCCGGATACGGCAGCCCCATCAGCTTGGCGGTCTTGTCGAAGGCCTCGCCGGCGGCGTCGTCCAGGGTCTCGCCGAGCAGGCGATAGCGGCCGATGGCCTCCACCGCGATCAACTGGGTGTGGCCGCCGGAGACCAGCAGCGCCACGAACGGCGGCGCCGGCGCGCCGTGCCCCGGGTCCGGATCCTCCATCAGCGGCGCCAGCAGGTGGCCTTCCATGTGGTGCACGCCGATCGCCGGCACCTCCAGCGCCCAGGCCAGGGCCCGGGCCACGCCGGCACCGACCAGCAGCGCGCCGACCAGACCCGGGCCGGCGGTGTAGGCCACCCCGTCCAGGTCGCGCACCTGCAGGCCGGCCTCGGCCAGGGTCTGGCGGATCAGCGGCAGCAGCTTGCGCACGTGGTCGCGGCTGGCCAACTCCGGCACCACCCCGCCGTACTCGGCGTGCAGGGCGATCTGGCTGTACAGCGCATGCGCACGCAGCGCGGCCGCCCCGGAGCGAGTGGTGTCGTAGACGGCGACGCCGGTTTCGTCGCAACTGGATTCGATGCCGAGCACGTTCATGGGGTGCATTGTGCGGCCGAATCGGCGGCAGGCCAAACGGGGTGCTTGCAGCCGCGAAATCTGTCGCTATAATGTGCGGCTCGCCGGGCCTGACCCGGTCACCATTGTGTCCCGGAGATTCCATGCCCAGCGTTAAAGTCCGCGAGAACGAGCCCTTCGAGTTTGCGCTCCGTCGCTTCAAGCGCACCTGCGAAAAGGCCGGCGTGCTGGCCGAAACCCGCAAGCGCGAGTTCTACGAAAAGCCGACCCAGGAACGCAAGCGCAAGGCCGCTGCTGCGGTGAAGCGCCAGCTGCGTCGCACCTCGCGCGACGTCACCAAGCGCCAGCGTCTGTACTGAGGATCGCGGCCTGCGGTAGCGGGATGTGCCGGTTTCGGCATCCGCTACGATAAGCCCACGAAGCCGGCACGCGCAAGCGTCGCCGGCTTTTTGTGCGTCTTCCACCTTGGCCAGGCGCTCCGCCCCGCGCGGGCATCGGTCCCATCCCTGTCCCTCGGCACCCGCGTGCCACCTCGGCCACGGCCAGCGCCAGCGCGCTTGCCTAGAATGCCCTTCCCCCTTTTCTCTTCCCTGTGGAGCCCCTCATGACCCTCAAGCAGCAGCTCACCGACGACATGAAGGCCGCGATGAAGTCCGGCGACAAGCACAGCCTGGGCGTGATCCGGCTGATCAACGCCGCGATCAAGCAGAAGGAAGTGGACGAGCGCGTGGAGATGGACGACGCCGCGGTGATCGCGGTGATGGACAAGATGGTCAAGCAGCGCAAGGACTCGGTGAGCCAGTACGAGGCCGCCGGCCGCGACGACCTGGCCCAGGTGGAGCGCGAGGAGATCGTGGTGATCGAGCGCTACCTGCCGAGCAAGATGGGCGAGGCCGAGATCGTCGCCGCGATCCAGGCGGCGAAGGCGCAGACCGGCGCCGCCAGCCCGGCCGACATGGGCAAGCTGATGGCCGTGCTCAAGCCGATGCTCGCGGGCAAGGCCGACATGGGCCAGGTCTCGGTGCTGGTCAAGCAGCAGCTGGCCGGCTGACCGCACCGATGCGTTAGCGCGCGCGGCGGGCTTCACCCGCCTTTCGGCGACGGGCTGCTACAACGCCGGCAAGCCCGCGCCCCCTTCTGCGCGCAGTGCGGGACCGGCGTTGCGACGCCGCGCGCCGAAGGTCCCGCGCCCATGTCCATGCCCCTGTCGTCCGATCGCCTGCACAAACATCTCGACCGCCTGCAGCAAAGCCTGCCGGCCGCGCTGGTGCGGCGCTTCGTCGAGATCGACGTGATGACCCAGGCGGCGTCGCTGTCGTTCTACGCGCTGCTGTCGCTGGCGCCGCTGCTGGTGCTGCTGCTGTGGCTCACCGCCTCGCTGTATCCGCAGGCGCAGGAGGCGCTGATCGCGCAGATCGGGCAACTGGCCGGACACGGCGCGCGCGAGGTCGCGCAGACGGTGATCGACAACGCCAAGAACCAGCCCAGCGTGGGCTCGCTGGCCGGGCTGTGGAGCACCCTGCTGCTGTTCGTCGGCGCCACCGCGGTGTTCGCGCAGTTGCAGAACGCGCTGAACCTGATCTTCCGCACCGACAAGCAGCGCCTGGACGGCCTCATGGCCTGGCTGAAGAAGCGCGTGTTCTCCTTCGGCGTGGTATTCGCGCTGGGCTTCCTGCTGCTGATCTCGATGATCCTGACCACCGTGCTGCAGGTGGTGTTCGCACGAATGCCGTCGGTGCTGCCGGCGGTCGGCTATGTCTCGACCCTGGCGATCTACGTGCTGGCCTTCGCCGTGCTCTACCACTACCTGCCCGACCGCCGCGTGGAATGGCGCCAGGCCATCATCGGCGGCGCGATCACCGCCTGCCTGTTCGTGGCCGGGCGCTACGCGATCGGCCTGTACATCGCCACCGCCGCGCCCGGCAGCGCCTACGGCTCGATGGGCGCGCTGGTGATCCTGCTGGTGTGGATCTACTACGCCACGGTGGTGTTCTTCGTCGGCGCGCTGATCACCGCGGTGATCGACGAGCGGCTGCGCTCGCACAGCAAGCTCGTCGCCGCCGGGATCGACCCGCGCAGCGTTGCGCAGACACCGCCGGCGCCCTGACCGCACGGCACTGAACCACACGCAGGCCGCGCGGCCAGCGTGACGGCACACGCGCGTGGCATCCTATGCGGATGGCCCGCATCCCCGACGCATTCATCGACGACCTGCTCGCACGCACCGACATCGTCGAGGTGATCGGCACGCGCGTGCCGCTGAAGCGCCAGGGCAAGGAATACGCGGCGCGCTGCCCGTTCCACGACGAGCGCTCGGCCTCGTTCACGGTGTCGCCGACCAAGCAGTTCTACCACTGCTTCGGCTGCGGCGCGCACGGCACCGCGATCAGCTTCCTGATGAATTACGACCGCCTCGAATTCCTCGACGCGGTCGACGAGCTGGCCAAGCGCGCCGGCATGGAGATCCCGCGCGACGCCCAGCAGCGTGGCGCGGCGCAGGCCGC
Organism: Xanthomonas sp. LMG 12460; assembly: GCF_009192895.1. Lineage (NCBI taxonomy): Bacteria > Pseudomonadati > Pseudomonadota > Gammaproteobacteria > Lysobacterales > Lysobacteraceae > Xanthomonas > Xanthomonas sp. LMG 12460. Next base: position 43,319 of record NZ_NKUH01000027.1, read on the forward strand.
CGGCGACGACCATCGCGACCTGTACTCCGCGCTGGAAGCGGCGGCCAAGTTCTTCCAACGCCAGTTCGACGGCAGCGAGAAGGCGCGCGCCTACCTGGACGGCCGGGGCGTGGACGCCGAAAACCGCGCGCGCTTCCAGATCGGCTACGCCCCGGACGGCTACAGCGCGCTCAAGGACGCGCTGGGCACCGACGAGCGCCGGCTCAAGCTGCTCGACCGCGCCGGGCTGTTCTCCAAGAACGACCGCGGCCACGTCTACGACAAGTTCCGCGACCGGGTGATGTTCCCGATCTTCGACCGCCGCGGCCGGGTCATCGCCTTCGGCGGCCGCGTGCTCGACAAGGACGACGGCCCCAAGTACCTGAACTCGCCGGAGACCGCGCTGTTCCACAAGGGCCGCGAGCTGTACGGCCTGTGGCAGGTGCGCCAGGCCAACCAGAAGATCGAGCGGCTGATCGTGGTCGAGGGCTACATGGACGTGGTCTCGCTGTTCCAGTTCGGCGTCACCCAGGCGGTGGCGACGCTGGGCACCGCGACCACGCCGGACCATGCCGAGCTGCTGTTCCGCAACGCGCCGGACGTGTTCTTCTGCTTCGACGGCGACGCCGCCGGCCGCCGCGCCGGCTGGAAGGCGCTGGAATCGGTGCTGCCGCGGATGAAGGACGGACGCCAGGCGTTCTTCCTGTTCCTGCCCGACGGCGAGGATCCGGACACCATCGTGCGCAAGGAAGGCGCCGCGGCCTTCGACGCGCGCCTGGTCCAGGCCACGCCGCTGTCGCAGTTCTTCTTCGACGAACTCTCGCGCGAGATCAACCTCGGCACGCTCGACGGCAAGGCGCGCCTGGCCGAACGCGCGCGGCCGATGCTGGCGCAGATTCCCGACGGCGCCTTCGGCGACCTGATGCGTCAGCGCCTGGCCGAACTCACCGGCATCGGCGCCGCCGCACCGGCAGTCGCCACGGCCGCGGCGAGCCGGCCGCCGCCGCGCGCGCCGCGCCCGGCGCACAAGCGCAGCCTGGTCCGCGAGGGGATCGTGCGCCTGCTGCAGGCACCGTCGCTGGCGCTGGACCTGCCGCCGCCCTACCCGTTCGCTGGCCTGCGCCTGCCCGGCATCGAGCTGATGATCGAACTGCTGCAGATCGTGCATGCGCGCCCGGAAATCACCACCGGCGCCCTGCTCGAACACTTCCAAGAACGCGAGGAACTGGCCGCACTGCAGAAGCTGGCGGTGCAGGAGATCGCCGGCGAGACCACCAGTTGGCGCCAGGAACTGCACGACGTGGTCGTGCAGCTGGAAAAGCAGACGCTGCAGCAGCGCCTGGACGAACTGCAGGCCAAGCAGCGCGCGCAAGGGTTGGACGAGACCGACAAGTACGAGCTGCGGGAACTGCTGAAGGCGCGTGCGGGGCTGCATTGAGGACTCACCTGCGCTGCAGCCCGCATACGGCGCAGGGCGGCGACCGTCGTGCCGATCATCGCTGTTGCATCGGCGCAGATTCCGCTTATGCCGTCGACTTTGCAGGATCGGTCACGCCCAACGCCTCGCGCGCTTTTGAGAAACGTTCGGCCAGTTCCTCGCGCTCCGCTTCCATCCGCGCGGCCAGGGCATCCAATTGCGCCTCGCTATCACGCATTGTGGTCTGAAGCGCATGCGAGGGCGGCAGCACGGGCTGAAGCTTGGCCGCAATCAACGTCTCATACGCATCGGTGTGCTGAATCCTCACCTGATTCATGAAAGATCTAAAATCGCTCGGCTTATCACCACTTACCTTTCCCGGAAGCGACTGATTGGGGATCTGCGCATAACCAATGCGCGATGCCAACGAACTGGCGATCGCAAAATCGACAAAGTGATTGACGTCGGGGATCGACACATTTCCGTACAACTTCGTCTTGATATCGCCCAGCATGTTTATTCTCCAGGCATGCGGCACCGCATCAAGCGTATTCCACAGATCGCAATTCCACGACTGATATCCCGTGGCACCGGATGGTTCCGCCGAAAGCGCCTTTGCATACGCCTGCGCGAACACTCCATTCCCCGGCGTGGCACCAGCGGTGGGATAGCAATACACCGCCTTGTATCCACTGAGTTTGTTAGCATTCTTGAGCCAGAACGCCATAGTCGGCGACAAGGCACCGCCAAGACTATGTCCGGCGAAGATCACCGTAGCATCGCTATGCGCCACACTCTGCAGGAAATCGCATAGGCTCTTACCCGGCGCCATCGCCTTGGCCGGGCTGACCATCTGCAGCAGATGCCATACTCCCAGAGCAGTTCCCATCGAGATAAAGGGGACATTCGGCGCCCATGGCCACACGGCCCTGGTCGGCGGACTCTTGTCTAGTGGATTGAAGTGGGAAAAGTCCACAACCGGCACCACATTGAAATCCTCGATCAGCCAGTCGTAAAGAGAATTCGGGTTGGTAGCTGCGATCGCCACGACGTACACGTCTCCGGCGATAGCGCCCACGTCGCTCGCCTTGGCTACGAACATCGCATTTTCCGAAAGGTCGGAACCATCCATCTGCCACACCTGCGGTCCCCAGACCAACTCCCAGCTGCCGATGGCATCCTTCGCCGGCTGCGACGCCAGCGTATTTTGTAGCACTGCTTGGTAGGCGGCCTGCAGCTGTACCGCTGTTCCCTTTTGGGTACTGACCCAATTAGCCAATGTCGAAAGCGCAAAAACGGTCTGATACTGGTCGTACGACATATGCAAGCTCCGAGTCCGTGGCAATGCCTGGAGGAGCGGGAAGCACAAACGCGTGCACGACGCGCCTGCGTGCCCGGCGCGCTCCCCATCGACCGGGTGGCCGCAATCTAGCAAGCTGCCGGTACGCGCATTTGACCGAAACGGCCGGCAGCGCAACATGTCTGCGAGTTGTCTACGCAGTGCGTCCGGATTCGCGTGCGGGCGCCATGCTTTCTAAAATGCACGACTCCCCCCACCGCTCGACCTTCCCCGATGATCAAGTCCTGGCTTGCGCGCCTGCGCATCGAACCCTTCACCCTGGCGCTGCTGTGCACGGTGCTGCTGGCCTCGCTGCTGCCGGTGCAGGGGCGCGCGGCGTCGGTGATGGACGTGGTCACCGATCTGGCGATCGCCGCGCTGTTCTTCCTGCATGGCGCGCGGCTGTCGCGCGAGGCCATCGTCGCCGGCGCGCTGCACTGGCGGCTGCACCTGACCATCTTCGCCGCCACCTTCATCCTGTTCCCGCTGCTGGGCCTGCTGTTCAAGCCGCTGTCGCACTGGCTGCTGACCCCGGACCTGTACATCGGTGTGCTGTTCCTGTGCACGCTGCCGTCCACGGTGCAGTCGTCGATCGCCTTCACCTCGATGGCCGGCGGCAACGTGCCGGCGGCGGTGTGCAGCGCCTCGCTGTCGAGCCTGCTCGGGGTGTTCCTGACGCCGCTGCTGATGGGCGTGCTGACCGACGCGCAGAACGCCATGTCCAATCCGCTGGAGGCGATGGGCAAGATCATGCTGCAGCTGCTGGTGCCGTTCGTCGCCGGCCATCTGCTGCAGCGCTGGATCGGCGGCTGGGTCGAGCGCCGCCGCGCGGTGCTGCGCTACACCGACCAGAGCACCATCCTGCTGGTGGTGTACACCGCGTTCAGCGCCGCGGTGGTCGAAGGCCTGTGGCGCAAGACGCCGCTGCCGGCGCTGCTCGGCGTCGCCGTGGTCGGCGCGGTGCTGCTGGCGCTGGCGATGGCGTTGATCACCTTCGGCGCACGGCGCCTGGGCTTTTCCCGCGAGGACGAGATTCCGATCGTGTTCTGCGGCTCGAAGAAGAGCCTGGCCACCGGCGTGCCGATGGCCAAGGTACTGTTCGCCAGCGGCAGCCTCGGCGCGATCGTGTTGCCGGTGATGATCTACCACCAGATCCAGCTGATCGTCTGCGCGGTGATCGCGCAACGCTACGCGCGCGCGGCGAAGGCAGAAGCGACCGGCTAGCGGCGAACGGCAAGGGGCGGTCGCGGGCGCCGGCCGGCACGCCGCGCCGACGCGGGCCGCAAGCGCGTGTCATGCGCCGCGCAGCACCTGCACGGGCGGCATATGCAGATGCGCAGCCGGCATGAGCGATGACGGCAACGGCTGCGTACAGTAGACGGCCGGCACGGCCGGCGCCGTGTCTCCCTCCCCTCCCGGTGCCCCCATGAGCCGCATGTTCCGCCGTTCCGCGACGATCTCCGCCAGCCTGGCCGCGCTGCTGGCGCTGAGTGCCTGCCAGCAACCGCCCGCGCCGGCCGCGCCCAAGGCCGCCCCAGCGGCGCCTGCCGCCGACAGCGCCGGCATCGCCTGGCGCGAGGGCGACGTCGACGACGCCTTCGCCGAAGCGCGCGAACACGACAAGCCGGTGCTGCTGTACTGGGGCGCGGCCTGGTGCCCGCCCTGCAATCGGCTCAAGGCCACGCTGTTCAAGGACCCGGCGTTCATTGCCCGCACCCGCGCCTTCGTCGCGGTGCACCTGGACGGCGATTCGGAAGGCGCGCAGGCCTGGGGCGAACGCTTCGGCGTCAAGGGCTATCCGACCATCATCGTGCTGCGCCCGGACCGCAGCGAGATCACCCGCCTGGCCGGGGACAGCGATACCGTGCGTCTGGCCGAGGCCCTGCGCGTGGCCGCGACCCGCACCACCACCTCGGCGCAGTTGCTGCAGCAAGCGCTGAAGGCACCGGCCACGCTCAGCGCCGACGACTGGATCCTGCTCGGCGAATACGGCTGGGCGGTGGATGCGGCCCAACTGGTCAAGCCGGGTCAGGCGGCCGACATGCTCACGCGCCTGGCCGCGGCCGCGCCGCAGCCGGCCTTGCAGCGCCGTTTCGCGTTGCTGGCGCTGGCCGCGCAGGATCCGGCCAAGGCTGCCAAGGTGGACGCCAAGCACCGCGCCGCCGACCGCGAACTGCTGCAGACGGTGCTGGCCGACCCTGCCGAAGTGCGCGCCAACCGCAGCACGCTGACCTATGCGGCGCGCGAGCTGGTGCAGGCCGCGGCCAGCGACGCCGCCGAGCGCAACACGCTGTCCGCCGCACTGACCCATGCGCTGGACCAGGTCTACGCCGACAGCAGCCTGCCGATCAGCGATCGCCTGGACACCGCCGCCGCGGACATCGCCTTGGCACGCTTGGCGCAAGGCCAGCCGGCCGATGCCGGCGACGGTCCGCATCCGCCGCTGCCGCCGGCGGTGGTCGCCAAGGTGCAGCAGCGCGTGCACTGGGCCGAGCAGGCCGCCACGACCGACTACGAACGCCAGTCCACGATCAGCAACGCCGCCAGCCTGCTGGACGCCGCCGGCGACAGCGCCGGTGCCGAACAACTGCTGCTGGCCGAGCTTCAGCGCAGCAAGACCCCGTACTACTACATGCCGGAACTGGCCGGCCTGGCCGAGGCGCGCGGCGACAAGCAGACGGCGCTGTTCTGGCTGAAAAAGGCCTACGAGAGCGCGCAGGGCCCGGCCACCCGCGTGCAGTGGGGCGTGCTCTATGTCGATGGGCTGGTCCGGCTGCAGCCGGACAATGCGGCCGCGATCGAGGCGGCCGCCGGCCAGGTGATCGGGGAGTTGGCCGGCCAGCCGGATGGCTATCACCAGCGCACCCGGCAGCGTTTCGATACCCTGGCCAAGACCCTGCAGGCCTGGAGCAAGGGCCACGACGGCAGCGCGGTGCTCGCGCGGCTGCAGCACAAGATGCAGCAAAGCTGCGGCAGCCAGGAGGGCGACGGCTGCCAGCATTGGCTGGGGTGAGCGCGAGAGGCGCCTCACGCACCACGGCAGGGCAGCACGCCGGGGGCGACCGCCAGTGCCTGCACAGCTGTCCGCTCCCGAGCCGGCGGATCTGCCGCGTCGCAGGACGCGACAGCCCCCCTCACGCCCACGACGCGGCAGACGCGCCGTGGGCTGGGCCGCTCCCGATCAGGCCGCCACGCGCACCGGCGCCGCCTGGTTGGCCGCGCGCTGCTGCTCCTTGGCGGTATGCGCGTTCAGGCCGCTGGCCTGGTTTTCCAGCGCGCGCGCCGCTTCGGCCATCTTTTCGACCAGCGCCGCGTTCTGCTGCGTGGCGGTGTCCATCTGCACCACGATCTGGTTGACCTGGCCGATGCCGGCACTCTGCTCGCGGCTGGCGCCGGCGATGTCGGTCATGATGCGCTGCACCTCGCGCACCGAGCCGAGCAGTTCTTCCATGGTGGCACCGGCGCGTGCGACCAGCGCCGAACCGCGATCGACCTGCTCGCTGGAGCTGGCGATCAGGCCGCGCACTTCCTTGGCCGCATCGGCGCAGCGCTGCGCCAGGCTGCGCACTTCGGTGGCGACCACGGCGAAACCACGGCCCTGCTCGCCCGCACGCGCCGCTTCCACCGCCGCGTTCAGCGCCAGGATGTTGGTCTGGAAGGCGATGCCGTCGATCACGCTGATGATGTCGGCGATCTTGCGTGAGGCGCTCTCGATGCCGGCCATGGTCTGCACCACGTCGCGCACCACCTCGCCACCGCGCTGGGCGACGTCGCTGGCACCATCCACCAGGCGGTTGGCGTGACCGACGTGCTCGACGTTGCGCTGCACGGTGCCGGTGATCTCCTCCATCGAGCTGGCCGCCTCTTCCAGCGCCGCGGCCTGCTGCTCGGTACGCCGGGCCAGATCGTTGTTGTCCTCGACCATCTCCGCGGCCGCGGTCTGCAGCGTGTGCGCCGCCTCGCCGAGCTGACGCGTGGCATGGATGTCCAGCAACGCGCCGACCGCACGCAGCGGGGTGCCGTCGGCGGCGCGCTTGGTCAGGCCGCGCGCGTGGACCCAGCGGTACTCACCGCTCTTCAGCTTGATCCGATACTGAATGTCGAAGCCGGTCCGGCCGGTGCGGTCGTTGATATGCGACGCGAAGGCATTGAGCGCGAATTCCGCGTCCTCCGGATGCAGGCGCGAGGACCAGCTGTCGAGCACGTTGGGGAACTCGGCCTCGGAGGCGAAGCCCAGCAACGCGCGGAACTGCGGCGACCACCAGAACTCGTTGGCCGGATTGATCGGATCGCCGGCGGTCACGCTCATGTCCCACAGGCCGTCGTTGAGCATCTGCTGGCCCAGCTCGAAGCGCGTCAGCACGATGTCCAGGAACGCCTCGCGCTCGCGCCGCTCGGTGATGTCGGTCAGCGCGCCGGCCACCCGCAGCGGTAAGCCCTGGGCGTCGCGCTGGGTGGTGCCTATCGCGCGGAACCAGCGGTACTGGCCGTTCTTCAGCTGCAGGCGGTAGTCCACGTCGTACGGAGTCTGGCCGCTGCGGTCGCCCAGGTGCTTGGCGAACGCGTCCAGCGTGGCCTGCTTGTCGTCCGGATGCAGGCGCGAGGCCCAGCTGTCGAGCACGTTGGGAAAGTCGAGCTCGGAGGAGAAGCCCAGCATCGTGCGGAACTGCGAGGACCACCAGAATTCGTTGGCGGGGTTGATCGGATCGCCGGCGATCACCCGCATTTCCCACAGGCCGTCGGTGGTCGCCTTGGTGACCAGGTCGAAACGGACGCGCATGTCGTCCACATTGGCGAGGGCGCTGTCGGCCTGCGCACGGGCGCGGTCACGCTCGGCCTCGGCCTCGCGCAGGCGCTCGGTCAGTGCCTGCAGCTTCGCCGCGTCTTGCTTGCTCTTGCCCCACATGGATGTCTCCGCGGCTTTGCCGATCTTGGTCGTTCGCCCGGTAACGACCGCGACCGGCAACACTTGAGCGGAAAACTGAACGACCCGTTCAGGCGATCCAGTGATCGACCAGCAGGAACGCGAACAGCGCCATCAGGTACACGATGGAGTAGCCGAACATGCGCATCGAGAACATCTCGTCCGGCGGATCGAGCATGCGCCAGGCGTACCAGAGGAACACCGCGTCCAGCACCAGGGTGCCGCCGAGGTAGAACACCCCGCTCATGCCCACCGCCACCGGCAGCAGCGTCACCACCACCAGCAGCACCGTGTACACCAGGATCTGCCGGCGGGTATGCGCCACGCCATGGGTGACCGGCAGCATCGGGATCGAGGCCTTGGCGTAGTCGGCGCGGCGGAAGATCGCCAATGCCCAGAAGTGCGGCGGCGTCCACACGAAGATGATCAGCACCAACAGCGAGGCATAGGCCCAGTCCCACTGGCCCTGCATGCCGGTGATCGCGGCCCAGCCCAGCAGCGGCGGCGCCGCGCCGGCCAGGCCGCCGATGACGATGTTCTGCGGCGTGGTGCGCTTGAGGAACACCGTGTAGATCACCGCATAGCCGATCAGCGAGGCGAAGGTCAGCACCGCGGTGATCCCGTTGACCCACACCACCAGCACGGTCATCGACAGCGCCGTCAGCAGGGTAGCGAACAGCAGCACCTGCCACGGCAGCACCTTGCCCACCACCAGCGGACGCCAGGAGGTGCGCGCCATCTGCGCATCGATGCGTGCGTCCAGCAGCTGGTTGATCGCCGCCGCCGCCGAGGCCGCCAGCCAGATGCCGAAGAAGCCGAGCAGGCCGGTGCGCACCTGCGCCCAGGTCGGCAGCCCCGGGATCGCCAGGCACATGCCGACCAGGGCGGTGAACACGATCAGCGCCACCACCTTGGGCTTGGTCAGGTCCCAGTAGTCGCGCCAGTGGACGCGATGCGCGCTCATTGCGGCGCCCGCAAGCGCGCCAGCAACGACACCAGCACGAACAGCAGCGCCACCGCGCCGGCGTTGTGCAGCACCGCCACCGGCAAGGGCAGCGCCAGCTTGACGTTGAGGATGCCCAGGCACACCTGCGCGACCAGCAGCAGCGCCAGCGCCGCGGCCCAGCCGCGCATGCCCGGCGTGCGGCTCAGGCGCCAGCTCAGCCACAGCAGGTAGGCCGCCACCACCATCGCCATCATCCGGTGCGCCATCTGGATGGCGATGCGCGCCGCGCCGTCGAGCACGCCGCCTTCGTAGTCCACGCCGATGCCGCGCCACAGGGTGAAGCCCTCGCGGAAATCGTGCGGCGGCCACCACTGGCTGACGCAGCGCGGGAAGTTGTCGGCCGACCAGCTGCCGCCGCCGCAGGCCAACGCCGCGTAGTTGGCGCTGACCCAGCCGCCCAGGGCGATCTGCAGCACCAGCACCGCCACGCCCAGGCGCAGCAGCCACTTCAGGCGCGGCGCATCGGCCAGGGTGATCGGCAGATGGGTGGCGCGCCAGGCCATCCACACCAGCAGCGAGAACATCAGCAGGCCGCCCAGCAGATGCCCCATCACCACGATCGGCTTGAGCAGCAGGGTCACCGTCCACATGCCCAGCAGGGCCTGGAAGATCACCACCGACAGGGTCAGCACCGCGGCACGGGCCAGGTCGTCGTTGGACCAGCGCAGCGCCGCCAGCAGCAGGATCGCCTCGCCGCCGACCGCCACCAGCATCGCCAGCCCCGGCCAGCCGGACATGTACAGCGGGATCGACAGCGCCACCAGCGCCGCCGCCGTGACGATCTGGGCGATGCCGAGCCGGCGCCGCCGCGCCGCCAGCAGCGACAGCACCAACACTTCCACGCCCAGCGCACCGGCCAGGAAGCGGTGGATCTGCTCGCGCCACGCCTTGTGCGTCTCCAGCGGCCGGATCTTGCTGGCGGCGTGGGTATCGGCTTCGGCACTGGTCTGCGGCCAGGTGATGCGGCCGTAGCAGGTCGGCCAATCCGGGCAGCTCATGCCCGCATCGGACAGGCGCACGAACGAGCCGAACATGATGGTGCTGGCGGTGAACAGCGCCGCCAGCCAGGCCATGCGATGGAAATGCCGGAACAGCGCCGGGCGCGCGAACAAGGTCATAGGAAGCGGCTCACAGGAGTTTCAGCAGTTTCGCCAGGTCCGCGCGCAACCCGGCCGGGTCGAACCCGGGGGCATAGCGCAGCACCACGAAACCGTTCGGATCGATGACGTAGACCGGCACCCCGGCCGCATCGCGCACCCGCGGCAGCGTCGCCAGCAGCGCCGGATCCGCGCGCAGCGCCTGCACCTGCGGCAGGGCCTGGGCGGCGGCCGGCGGCGTGCCGATCCACAGGATCTGCACGTGGTCGGCGTCGTGGCCGAACAGCTGCCAGACCTTGTCCAGGTCGCGCGCCAGCGCCTCGCAGGCGCTGCCGCAGTCCGCCGGCGGCGCCAGCGCGATGCGCCACAGCCGCCGCTGCGGCTCCCAGGCGTAGACGCGGCCGTCGGCCAGCCGCGGCTGCAGCGCGCGCAGGTCGGCCGGCGGCTGCAGCAGTTCGCCGTGGTTGCGGCTGGCGGCCGGCTGCCAGCCGGAAAAGCGCAACGCGCCGGCGACCAGCATCGAGCCGAAGAACAGGACGAACAACACGATCAGCGGCCAGCGGCCGCGTGCGGCCGCCGGGCGCGGGGCCGGGGTGGGAGCATTCATGCCGGGGATTTTCTCATGCGCGCGCGCTCAGCGCCCGCCCCGTCCCCTGCGCGCACGCCAGCTGAGCAGCGCCGCGGTGACCAGCACCGCCAGCGCCAGGCCGAACCATTGCACCGCGTAACCCAAGTGGCGCTCGGGCGGCAGCGTGTTCGGCAACAGGTCCAGGTCGCGCGGATAGCCCAGCGGCAGGGCCGGATCCAGGCGCAGCACCTGCGACAAAATGTCGCGGCGGCCGAGTGCCTCGCCGATCGCTCCCGGCTCGATGCGCATCGCCAGCCAGCGCTGCGGCGACGGCGCCGCCACCAGCGCCGGACCCAGGGCCAGCCCATGCGACGGTGCCGGTCCGAGTAGGCCGGCCACGGTGTAGCGGCCCTGCAGCGGCGCCGGCTCCGGCAGCGCGCGATCGGCCGGCAGCGGCAGCCAGCCCAGTTCCACCAGCAGCGGCGCCGCCGCGCCGTCGGCCAGGAACGGCTGGTACACCTTCACCCCGCTGCGGCCCTGTCGCAGCTGGTTGTCGAGCAGGATCTGGCCGGGCAGGAAGCGGCCAGCGCCATGCACCCAGCGCAGTTGTCCCGGTGGCGTCGCACGCAGCGCATCGGCCAGCGTCTGCGGACGATCGCGCACATGCGCCGCCTGCGCCAACAGCGCCTGCTTCTCGTGCATGCGCTGCAACTGCCAGCGGCCGAGCATGCAAAAGCACACCGCCACCGCCAACGCGATGCTCCAACCCAGCCACAGCGGCATGCGCCGGCGCGCACCCACGCGCGAGGCAGCGGCGAGGGTCATAATGCGGACACACCATGCGCCGAGACGCCCATGAACGACTCGCTGAAGACTTTGCTGATCGTCGCGTTCCTGCTGCTCATCCTGTGGAACCTGGGCGCCGGCCTGTACTACCTGTTGGTGGACCGCGGCCAGAGCAAGCGCACGGTGAACGCGTTGACCTGGCGCATCGGCCTATCGGTGTGCCTGATCCTGCTGGTGATCCTGGGCATCTACACGGGAGTGATCAAGCCTCACGGACTTGGCCGCTGAGAAGCCGGGAATGGGGAATCGGGAAAAGAGAATCGGCAAAGCGGGAGCGCAAGCGAAAGCCGTGCTTGCGATTCCCCATTCCCGACTCCCTATTTCCAGCAGTCAAAGCACATAGACGAACAGGAACAGCGCCAGCCACACCACGTCGACGAAGTGCCAGTACCACGCCGCCGCTTCGAAGGCGAAGTGGTTGTCGCGGCTGAAGTGGCCGCGGCTGATCCGCAGCAGCATCACCAGCAGCATGATCGTGCCCAGCAGCACGTGCGCGCCGTGGAAGCCGGTGAGCATGAAGAAGGTCGAGCCGTAGATGCCCGAGCCCAGGGTCAGGTTGAGTTCCTTGTAGGCATGCATGTACTCCTCGGCCTGGAAGTACAGGAAGGTGCAGCCCAGCGCCACGGTCAGCGCCTGGAACACCATCAGCCGGGTGCGCTGACCGGCCTTGAGCGCGTGGTGGGCGATGGTCAGGGTGACGCCGGAGCTGAGCAGGATCAGCGTGTTGATCAGCGGCAGGCCCCAGGCCGGGATGGTCTGGAACTGGCCGCCGATGCCGCCCGGGCCGTTGGTCGGCCAGGCGGCGGAGTAGCCGTCCCACAGCAGCGCATTGGTCATCACCCCGTCGCCCTCGCCGCCCAGCCACGGCAGGATGAAAGTGCGGGTGTAGAACAGCGCGCCGAAGAAAGCGCCGAAGAACATCACCTCGGAGAAGATGAACCACACCATGCCCATGCGGAACGACACGTCGACCTGGCGGTTGTAGTGCCCGGCGATCGATTCGCGGATCACATCGCCGAACCACATGAACAGCGTCGCCACCAGCATCGCGATGCCGGTGAAGAAGGTCCACTTGCCCCAGGACGCGTCGTTGAGCCAACTGGCCACGCCGATCATGGTCACGAACATCGCGATCGAGCCGATGAACGGCCAACGGCTCTGGCTGGGCACGTAGTAGGCGTTGGCGTTGGCGGTGGCGTCGGTGCTGGGCTGGGCCATGGCAGGCATTCCGGTCGGGTCAGGGAGCCGCGCGCGCGGAACCGGCCAGTTTCGGCGATCCCAGTTCCGCGCTCAGCGCATCGTTCTTGTAGAAGGTGTAGGACAGGGTGATGGTGCTGATGTCGCTGGGCAGGTTGGGATCGACGATGAAGCGCACCGGCATGTCGCGCTTCTCGCCAGCCTGCAGGGTCTGCGCGGTGAAGCAGAAGCACTCGGTCTTGGTGAAGTAGCCCGAAGCGCGCGCCGGCGCCACCGAGGGCACCGCACTGCCGACGATGGCGTGCGCGCCATCGTTGTGCGCGTAGTACAGCGCCTCGTTGAGTTCGCCCGGCACCACCTGCATGGTCAGCTGCTCCGGATGGAACGACCAGGGCAGCTTGGAGTTCACCCCGCCATCGAACTGCACAGTGACCGTGCGCTTGCCCGCGAGCGGTTTGCCGGCCTGCGGCCCTTCGCCGGGGCCGCGCTCCAGGCGCACGCCGAACACCTTCTCGCAGGCGATGCGGTACAGCGGCACCAGCGAGAAGGTCAGCACGAACACCGCCAGCGCCACGCCGACCAGCTTGAACAGCCCGGCGCTGCTGTGCACCCGCGGCGCTGGCGCGTTCATCGGCCCAGCACCCCCGAAAGGACGAAGGCGACGTAGATCGCCAGCGCCACCGCGCCGACCACCAGCGCGGTGCGCACCGCACGTTTGCGGCGCAGGACCAGGTCGTCGAGCGGCGGTTGCGCGGTCATCAGTGGCTGATGTCGTCGTGGGCCAGGTCGCCGGGCTTGAGCACCGGCGGCAGGGTGAAGGTGTGCGCCGGCGCCGGCGACGGCACCGTCCACTCCAGGCCGCGCGCGCCTTCCCACGAGCGTGCTTCGGCACGCGCGCCATTGCGCAGCGACGCCAGCAGGATGCCGGCCATCAGGAACGGGGTGACGAACATGCCGAACGCGCCGATCGAGCTGACCAGGTTCCAGTCGGCGAACACCACGTTGTAGTCGGGGATGCGCCGCGGCATGCCGGCCAGGCCGAGGAAGTGCTGCGGGAAGAACAGCAGGTTGACGAACAGCATCGTCCACCAGAAGTGGAACTTGGCCCAGGTCTCGTTGTACATGCGCCCGGTCCACTTCGGCCACCAGTAGTACACCGCCGCGATCAGCGCGAACACCGCGCCGGTGACCAGCACGTAGTGGAAGTGCGCGACCACGAAATAGGTGTCGTGGTATTGGAAGTCGGCCGGCACGATCGCCAGCATCAGCCCGGAGAAACCGCCGATGGTGAACAGGATGACGAAGGCGATGGCCCACAGCATCGGCGACTCGAAGGTCATCGAGCCCTGCCACATGGTGCTGACCCAGTTGAACACCTTCACCCCGGTGGGGATGGAGATCAGCATGGTGGCGAACATGAAGTAGATCTCGCCGCCCAACGGCATGCCCACGGTGAACATGTGGTGCGCCCAGACGATGAAGCTCAGGAACGCGATCGCCGCGATCGCGTAGACCATCGCCTGGTAGCCGAACAGCGGCTTGCGGCTGAAGGTCGGGATGATTTCGCTGATCACGCCGAACGCCGGCAGGATCATGATGTAGACCTCGGGGTGCCCGAAGAACCAGAAGATGTGCTGGTACATCACCGGATCGCCGCCGCCGGCGGCGTTGAAGAACGAGGTGCCGAAGAACTTGTCGGTGAGCAGCATGGTCACCGCGCCCGCCAGCACCGGCATCACCGCGATCAGCAGGAACGCGGTGATCAGCCAGGCCCAGCAGAAGATCGGCATCTTCAGCAGGTCGATGCCCGGCGCGCGCATGTTGAGCACGGTGGCGATGATGTTGATCGCGCCCATGATCGAGCTGATGCCGGCGACGTGGATGGCGAACACCGAGAAGGCGACGTTGTAGCCGCCCTGCAGCATCAGCGGCGGATACATGGTCCAGCCGCCGGCCGGCGCGCCGCCGGGCAGGAACAGGGTCAGCAGCAGCAGAGTGAAGGCCACCGGCAGCAGCCAGAACGACCAGTTGTTCATGCGCGGCAGCGCCATGTCCGGCGCGCCGATCTGCAGCGGGATCATCCAGTTGGCCAGGCCGACGAAGGCCGGCATCACCCCGCCGAAGATCATCACCAGCGCGTGCACGGTGGTCATCTGGTTGAAGAACTCGGGCTTGACGAACTGCAGGCCCGGCTGCGCCAGTTCGGCGCGGATCACCACGCTCATCGCCGCACCGATGACGAACATGGTGAAGCTGAAGAGCAGGTACAGCGTGCCGATGTCCTTGTGGTTGGTGGAGAAGAACCAACGCTCGACGAAGCTCTGCTGATGCCCGTGCTCGTCGTGGTGATCGACTGCCGAATGGGCCATGGCGGCTACCTCAGAAAAGGAATGCTGGAGATCAGGCGGCTTGCACGATCAGGTGCGAGTCGGAACGAGGACGCGACAGCCGCGCCTGCGGCGGCGGTGCCGGCGCCTGGGCGTCGGCGGGCGCGGCAGCGGGTTCGGCGGAGGCCGGCGCAGCAGCCGGGGCCGCCGCCGGCGTGGCCGGCGCGGGCGCAGCGGCGGGCGCCGGCTTGCGCGATGCCAGCCACTTCTGGAAGTCCTGCTTGCTCACCGCCTCGACCACGATCGGCATGAAGCCGTGGTCCTTGCCGCACAGTTCGGCGCACTGGCCGCGGTACACCCCGGGGGTGTCGATGCTGGTCCAGGCCTCGTTGATGATCCCGGGGATGGCGTCCTGCTTCCAGCCCAGCGCCGGCACCCACCAGGCGTGGATGACGTCGTCGGCGGTGATGACAAAGCGCACCTTGGTGTTCACCGGGAGCACCAGCCGGTTGTCCACGTCCAGCAGGTAGTGCGGGTCGTGCTCGGCCGTCGGCACCGCGCCGCTCTGCCGCAGGCGGTCGGAACTGCGCGCCAGGCGGCTGGTGAACGAGACGTTCTCGCCCAGGTATTCGTAGCGCCACATCCACTGGTAGCCGGTGACCTTCACCGTCATCTCGGCATCGCGGGTGTCGTACATCGCGATCAGCTTGGCGGTGGCCGGCCACGCCATCACGATCAGGATCAGCACCGGGATCACCGTCCACACGATCTCGGCCTTGGTGTTGTGGCTGAACTGCGCCGGCACCGCGCCCTTGGACTTGCGGAACTTGAAGATCGCATAGGCCATCGCGCCGAACACCAGCACGCCGATGACCACGCACACCCACAACGCGACCATGTGCGCGTCGTAGGCGTTGCGCGCGCTCTGGGTGACGCCCCTGCCCATGTTGAGCTGCCACGGCTTGGGATCGGCCGATTGCGCCCACGCCAGCGGTGCGGCCATCGCCGCCGCCAACGCCATCCCGCCCCTGACCGCCTGTTGCACCCACCCGCCGCGTTGCTTCATTGCCTAGACCCCTTGGAGCGTCATCGGTTGCGGCCGGTCACGGCCGCGAGCAAGCCTTCCAGGGTCTGCGCCAGTTGCCGGCGTTCGTCGGGGCCGAGGAATTCGCCGACCCGGACCTGCTTGCCGCTGGATGCCAGCACCACCCTGTCGTCGCCTTCGATCCGCAACCGCACCCAATGCGGGTGGGCGCGGAACGCCGGCGTTCCTGCATTCGGACGGGTCACTTCCACGCAGGCCGGACCCACCCGGATATCCTCTTCGCGCTCGCCGCCACGCCACGACCAATGCAGCGCGAGCGCCACCACGATGCTGTGCAACAGGGCGAACGCAGGCGCGAACACATTGCCGGCGAGCCACCCCAGCCCAGCCACGGCCCACATCGCCCCGGCCAGTGCGACGAACAACAGAACGAATTGCCGGGCATTCAACGCCCGCGGCGGTCGCAGCCGCAGCTGCGTACCCGACCCCTCCGGAGAAAACGGAAACATTTCGATCATATCGAACCGCCGCTTCCGAACCGCTCGTGCCCGAGCCGCGAGCACGCCTGGATGGTAGCCCCCGGCCTGCGCGGCGGCAAGCGCGCGTTCACCACAAAAAATGCTGTAGCGCAACAAGAAGTGCGTTCAGCCTGGACGCGCCCGCCATCGCCGTGGCGAAGCCGGCAACCCCCTGCGCGTGCAGGCGCTGACATAAAATAGCGGGCTCTGTCCCTGGCCTTTCCCGCATGAACGCTCTGCCTGGCGCCGGCTCTGTCCCGGCGATGCCGTCCGCGTCTCCTTCGCCCTTGCTGTCCCCCGAACTCCCGCCCGCGCCGCAGGCCCTGCGCGCGGCGATCACCGCCGCCTGGCTCAAGGACGAAGCCGAACACGTACGCGAACTGCTCGAGCAGGCGCGCCTGCCCGCGGCCGACCAGGCCAGGGTGCAGGCGCTGGCCGCCGACCTGGTCACCCGGGTGCGCGCCCGCGCCCAGGACCAGGGCGCGATCGAGGCCTTCATGCGCCAGTACGACCTCGGCAGCGAGGAAGGCGTGCTGCTGATGTGCGTGGCCGAAGCGCTGCTGCGCATCCCCGACCAGGACACCGCCGACAAGCTGATCCGCGACAAGCTCGGCGATGCGGACTGGAAGAAGCACATGGGCGAGAGCGACTCGATCCTGGTCAATGCGTCGACCTGGGGCCTTATGCTCACCGGCAAGCTGGTGCAGATCAACGACCTCACCCGCGCCGACGTGTCCGGCGCGTTCAAGCGCCTGATCGGCCGCGTCGGCGAGCCGGTGATCCGCCTGGCGGTGCGCCAGGCGATGAAGATCATGGGCCATCAGTTCGTGATGGGCCGGACCATCGGCGAGGCGCTGACCCGCTCGAAGAAGGGCGACAACGCCCACTACCGCTACTCGTTCGACATGCTCGGCGAAGGCGCGCTGACCATGAAGGACGCGCAGCGCTACCTCGACGCCTACCGCCAGGCGATCCACGCCATCGGCAAGCATTTCGCCGCGCAGCGCCAGCAGGGCGGCGGCAAGGACGCGGTGTTCGCCGCACCCAGCATCTCGATCAAGCTCTCGGCGCTGTATCCGCGCTACGAGCACGCCAAGCGTGCGCGGGTGATGGCCGAACTGGTGCCCGGCGTGCTGGAACTGGCGCAACTGGCCAAGTCCTATGGCATCGGCTACACGGTCGACGCCGAAGAAGCCGACCGCCTGGAACTGTCGCTGGACATCATCGAGGCCACCTTCTCCGATCCCTCGCTGGACGGTTGGGAGGGCTACGGCCTGGCGGTGCAGGCATACCAGAAGCGCACCCCGTACACGATCGATTTCCTCGCCGACCTGGCGCGCCGCGTCGGCCGCCGCATCCCGGTGCGCCTGGTCAAGGGCGCCTACTGGGACGCGGAGATCAAGCGCGCGCAGGTCGAGGGCCACCCGGGCTATCCGGTGTTCACCCGCAAGCAGAACACCGACGTGTCCTACCTGGCCTGCGCCAAGCGCCTGTTCGCGCACAGCGATGCGCTGTATCCGATGTTCGCCACCCACAACGCGCAGACCATCGCCGCGGTGCGCGCCATCGCCGGCGGCCGCGACTACGAGCACCAGAAGCTGCACGGCATGGGCGACGACCTCTACGCCGAGGTGATCCCCGCCGACCGCCTCGGTGTGCCCTGCCGCGTGTACGCGCCGGTGGGCTCGCACGAGGACCTGCTGCCGTACCTGGTGCGGCGCCTGCTGGAGAACGGCGCCAACTCCAGCTTCGTCAACCGCATCACCGACGAAGACGTGGCCATCGAAGACCTGATCCGCGACCCGGTCGAGGCCGTGTCCGCATTCGCCTCCATCCCGCATCCGAAGATTCCGCTGCCGGTCGATCTGCTGCGCAGCCAGAACCACAACAGGAAGAACTCCATGGGCGCCAATCTCGCCAACGACAACGATCTGCGCGCGCTGGCCGACCAGCTCAACACCGCGCTCAAGCCCTGGCAGGCCGCGCCGCTGGTGCCCGGCGCGGTGATCGCCGGCGACGCCCTGGCGGTCGCCAACCCGGCCGACCATCGCCAGATCGTCGGCCACTGGAAGCCGGCCGATGCCTCCACCGTGGAGAAGGCGCTGAGCAACGCCGCGGCCGCCTACCCGGCCTGGAACCGCACCCCGGCCGCCAGCCGCGCCACCATTCTCGAACATGCCGCCGACCTGCTGGAAGCGCGCATGCCCGAGTTCATGGCGCTGTGCGTCAAGGAAGCCGGCAAGACCCTGCCCGACGGCGTCGCCGAAGTGCGCGAGGCGGTGGATTTCCTGCGCTACTACGCCGGCCAGGCGCGCGCGCAGTTCGGTGCGCCCGAGCGCCTGCCCGGGCCGACCGGCGAATCCAACGAACTGCAGCTGCACGGCCGCGGCGTGTTCGTGTGCATCAGTCCGTGGAATTTCCCGCTGGCCATCTTCCTCGGCCAGGTCGCCGCGGCGCTGGCCGCCGGCAACAGCGTCATCGCCAAGCCGGCCGAGCAGACCAACCTGGTCGGCCATGCCGCGGTGAAGCTGCTGCACGAAGCCGGCGTGCCGGAGGCGGTGGTGCAGTTCCTGCCCGGCGACGGCGCCACCGTCGGCGCCGCGCTGACCCGCGATCCGCGCGTGGCCGGCGTCGCCTTCACCGGCTCCACCGACACCGCCCGCGCGATCAACCGTGCGCTGGCCGCGCGCGATGCCGCCATCGGCGTGCTGATCGCCGAGACCGGCGGCCAGAACGCCTTCATCGCCGACTCCTCGTCGCTGCCGGAAGCGGTGGTCAAGGACGCGATCTCCAGCGCCTTCATCTCCGCCGGCCAGCGCTGCTCGGCCGCGCGCGTGCTGTTCGTGCAGGACGACATCGCCGACAAGGTGATGACCATGCTGGCCGGCGCCATGGCCGAGCTGAAGGTCGGCGACCCCGGCCTGCTGTCCACCGACGTCGGCCCGGTGATCGATGCCGATGCGCTGCAGATCCTCACCGACCACGCCGCGCGCATGGACCGCGAAGCGCGCGCGATCGCCGTGGCCGCCACCGACGACGCCACCGCGCACGGTAGCTTCTTCGCCCCGCGCGCCTACGAGCTGCAGTCGCTGACGCAGCTGCAGCGCGAGATCTTCGGCCCGGTGCTGCACGTGATCCGCTGGAAGGCCGACCAGCTCGACGCGGTGATCGACCAGATCAACGCCACCGGCTACGGCCTGACCCTGGGCGTGCATTCGCGCATCGACGAGACCATCGAGCGCATCGCCTCGCGCGTGGCGGTGGGCAACGTCTACGTCAACCGCAACCAGATCGGCGCGGTGGTCGGCGTGCAGCCGTTCGGCGGCCAGGGCCTGTCCGGCACCGGACCCAAGGCCGGCGGCCCGCACTACCTGCTGCGCTTCGCTACCGAGAAGGTGGTGACGGTCAACACCACCGCCGCCGGCGGCAACGCCTCGCTGCTGACCCTGGGCGACTGACCGGCCCGCTTCGGCGCAGCGTTCCGCCCGGAACCTGCGCCGAGCGCCGCCTGCCGCAGCGCGCAGCGCACGCTGCGGACAGGCATAAAAAAAGCCCCGCCGAAGCGGGGCTTTTTCGTGGAACTGCGAAGCGCCTGCGATCAGAACTTGTAGTTGACCGAGGCCGCCAGCACGTTGCCGCTCACGTCGTAGTCGCCGACCAGGCGGTTGCCGGTGGCGCTGGTGGTGGCGATGCTCGGATCGTTGGTGAACAGGTGGGTGTAGCCGAAGCTGTACTCGGTCTGCTCGGACGGCTTCCAGGTCAGACCCAGCGAGACCCACTTGCGGCTCGCGTCCGGCACGCGCACGTCGCGGTGCTGGTCGGTGGTCGGGGTCTGGTCGTAGGCCAGGCCGCCACGCAGGGTCAGCGTGTCGCTCATGCGGTAGTCGGCGCCCAG
This sequence comes from Xanthomonas sp. LMG 12460, assembly GCF_009192895.1. Lineage (NCBI taxonomy): Bacteria > Pseudomonadati > Pseudomonadota > Gammaproteobacteria > Lysobacterales > Lysobacteraceae > Xanthomonas > Xanthomonas sp. LMG 12460. The sequence continues at coordinate 63,477 of NZ_NKUH01000027.1, forward strand.
CGACACGAAGGTGGTGTCGCGGTACGAGAAGTCCAGCACGCTGTCGGGCTGGTTGGAGGCGAAGTCGACGGTGACCTTGTCGAACTTGCTCCAGGCGGTGCGGGTGACGTCGGCCATCACCGTCCACTGCTCGTTGATGTCGTGGGTGAAGCTGGCGGTGGCGCTGGCCGGCAGCTTGACGGTGGCGCGGCCCTTGGTGTCGACGAAGGTGCCCGGCGCGGCGAAGGCCAGCACGGTGGCGGCATTGCCCGGCACGGTGAAGTCGGCGTCGCCGTCGGTGATCTTGTGCTCGACCTGCGAGCGGTAGCTGAAGCCGATGTGGGTGTGCTCGTCGACGCTGAACAGGCCGCCCAGGGTGAAGCCGACCGCGGTGTTGTCGCCCTTGATGCGCGAGAAACCGTCGGCGCTGCCCGGCGCGAAGCCCGGCACGCGGCGCGAGGCCAGGACGGTGCCGAAGTCGATGGCGTTGGTCAGTTCGATGTCCAGGCGCTCGGCGAACACGGACGCGCCGAAGGATACGTACGGGTTGACGTCGTAGGAGAAGGCGAAGTTCAGGTCGATCGCCTGCAGCTCGGTCTTCACGCCGTTGTAGCGGCCGACCCAGTCGCGGTCGTATTCGGTCTTGAAGCCGAACGGCACGGTCAGCGAGGTGCCGAAGTGCATGTTGTTGTTTTCGCCGAACGGCATGTGGAAGTACGCGGCCGGAACCGGCGCGATCATGCCGGCGTCGCCGCCACGGCCACCGGAGATCGGCTGGCCATTGGCGTAGGTGCCGCCGTTGCCCTGGTACTTGGCCGAGAACTGGATGGCGCTGACGTCGGCCTGGAACACCTTGCCGTCGAGCTGGCGCATGCCGGCCGGGTTCACGGCGATGATCGAGGCATCGCCGGGGGCGCTACCGGAGCCGGCGAAGGCGCGGCCCAGACCCTTGGCGCTGTTCTCCTTGAGCTGGAACGCGGCGCCGTGCGCCTGGCCCATGGCCAGCGCGCCGACGATGCCGACGGCCAGAGCGGTGAAACGGACGAACTGGGTTGCGTTTTGCATGGCTAGCTTTCTCCGGAAGACGAGTGTCTGTGTTCGCGCCTGCGCATTCCCGGGCCGGAATGGTCCAGGAATGCGCGCCGGAGTCCCCTCCCGACATACGACGCCGTATGCGAGTATACCCCGCACCGTTAACTAAACAATAACGACATGATGCGTTCAGCTTCGTGTGGAGTCGGCGTGCGTTCAGCCGGATGAAGTCGTTATCGTGGCGTCCCTGGCGGTCTCCGGCTCCCCCGTTCCCTCGCATGTTCGTTTCCATCCCCTCCCGCGAACGCACCACGCTGCGCTGGGCCACGCCGTTGTTGTTCGCGGCGATGTGGCTGGCCTTCCTGTGGTCGATCAGCCGCCCCGACGAGGCCCGCGCGACCCTGTGGCTGGACTGGGGCGCGCTCTCGGCCGGGGTGGGCAGCCCGCGCGACTGGCTGGCCACGGTGCAGGACGGCAGCGTGCTGCGCCTGTTCACCGCGCTGTTCCTGCACGCCGACTGGTCGCACCTGCTCGGCAACCTGGTGTTCCTGCTGATCTTCGGCCTGCCCGCCGAACGCGTGCTGGGGCCGTGGCGGTTCCTGCTGCTGTTCCTGGGCGGCGGGGCGATTTCCAACCTGGCCGCGGTGTTCGCGGTCGGCACCCCGGACCGGGTGATCATCGGCGCCAGCGGCGCGGTCTCGGCGCTGATCGGCACCTACCTGGCGCTGTTCCCGCGAGCCAAGCTCGGCGTGGTGCTGCCGCTGGGGCTGTTCCTGGAATTCGTGCGCGCCCCGGCCTCGCTGCTGATCGGCACCTGGGCGGCGCTGCAGGTGGTGTTCGCCTACATCGGCCCGGCCTTCGGCATGGTGGCGTGGTCGGCGCACCTGGCCGGCTTCGCCTTCGGCATGATCTACGGGCTGTACGTGCGCGCGGCGATCGCGCGGCGGCTGCGCAAGCGCAAGGGCTTCTGAGCCGCCTGCGGCAACGGCGCCCGTATACTGCGCGCATGTTCAAGCATCTGTACAAAGTGACCTTCCTCAACCACGGCAAGGTCTACGAGCTGTACTGCCAGCACGTGGGCAGCAGCCATCTGTGGGGCTTCACCGAGATCGGCACGCTGGTGTTCGACGTGCACGACGGGCTGGTGATCGATCCCACCGAGGAACGCCTGCGCGAGGAGTTCGGCGACACCAAGACGCTGCATCTGCCGATGCAGAGCATCGTGCGCATCGAGGAAGTGGAGAAGAAGGGCCAATCGACGATCCGCGACGCGGCCACCGGCGAGAAGGTGGTCACGCCGTTCCCGATGCCCGGCAAGCCACGCTGAGCCGATGCGCATCCTGATCGCCGACGACTATCAGGATGCGGTGCGCCACCTGCCCTGCTTCGCGCGGCTGCAGGCGCACAACGTGCGGGTGCTGACCGCGCTGGCGCCCGATCGCGAGACCTTCGTTCGGCACGCCGCCGAGGCCGAGGCGCTGGTGCTGATCCGCGAGCGCACCCGTATCGACGCCGCCCTGCTGGCGCGCCTGCCGAAGCTGCGCCTGATCAGCCAGACCGGGCGGATCGGCGAACACATCGACCTGGCCGCCTGCACCGCGCGCGGCGTGGCCGTGGCCGAAGGCGTCGGTTCACCGTTGGCACCGGCGGAACTGACCTGGGCGCTGCTGATGGCCGCCAGCCGGCGCCTGCCCGCTTACCGCGATGCGCTGCGGGCCGGGCACTGGCAGGCCACCGGCGATGCGCAGCTGGGCCGCAGCCTGGACGGACTGACCCTGGGCATCTGGAGTTACGGCAAGATCGGCCGCCGCGTCGCCGCCTACGGCCGCGCCTTCGGCATGCGCGTGCAGGTATGGGGGAGCGAGGACAGTTGTGCGCAGGCGCGCGCCGACGGCTTCGCGGTCGCCGCCAGCCGCGAGGCGTTGTTCGCCGAGAGCGATGTGCTCAGCCTGCATCGCCGGCTGGTCGCGGCCACCCGCCACCAGATCGGACTGGACGACCTGCTGCGGATGAAACCCGATGCGCTGCTGGTCAACACCAGCCGTGCCGAACTCATCGCGCCCGGCGCGCTGCTGGCCGCGCTGGACGCCGGACGCCCGGGACAGGCAGCGCTGGACGTGTTCGAACAGGAGCCGGTGCTGGATCCGCGGCATCCGCTGCTGCGGCATCCGCGGGTGCTGGCGACGCCGCACCTGGGCTACGTCGAACAGGGCAGCTACGACCTGTATTTCGGCGCCGCCTTCGACAACGTGCTGGCCTTCGCCGCCGATGCGCCGCAGCGGCTGGCCAATCCAGAGGTCCTCAGCGTCGCCGACTGAGCGGCTGGCCACCGCCGCCGCGCAGCGGCCACGCCGCGCGCGATGGCGAGGTGGGCCGCCGTCGGCTCAGGTGCCGGAGGCCGGCGCAGGCTCGGTCTTGTCGGAGCCGGTCTTGTCGGACTCGGTCTTGGCAGGCTCGGGCTTGGCCGGTTCCGCCGCCGGCTGCTTCGCCGGGGCGGCCTTCGGCGCCGCGCCCGCCGGCTTGTGCGCCGGCTTGGCCTTGCCCTTGCCGGCCGGTGCCGCCGAGGCCGCCCGCGCCACCGCGCCGGGCTGCTTCAGTTCGGCCAGCGCCTGCGCGATCGGGCCGTCGCCCGGCAGCACGTCGCCGGCGGTGTAGCCCTCGGCGCCCTCGTCGTCGCCATGCAGGTGGCCCGGCAGGGTCGCTTCGCTGTAGTCGGCGATCGCCGCCGGCTTGTCGGCATCGTCCGCGCTGGCCTCCGGATGCAGCACCACGTCGGGCACGATGCCGCTGGCCTGGATCGACTTGCCGCTGGGGGTGTAGTACCGCGCCGTGGTCAGCTTGACCGAGTCGCCATTGTCCAGCGGCAGCACGGTCTGCACCGAACCCTTGCCGAAGGTGCGGCTGCCGACGATGCGCGCGCGCTTGTTGTCGCGCAGCGCACCGGCCAGCACTTCCGAGGCGCTGGCCGAACCGGCATCCACCAGCACCACCATCGGCGCGCCGTTGAGCAGGTCGCCGGGGGTGGCGTCGAACTTGGAATCGCTGACCGAGATGCGCCCGCGGGTGCTGACGATGGTGCCCTTGTCGAGCACGTCGTCGGCCACCTGCACCGCCGCGGTCAGCAGGCCGCCCGGATTGCTGCGCAGGTCCAGCACCAGGCCGCGCAGCTTGCCGCCGGCCTGCGCCTGCAACTGCTGCAACTGCTTGTGGAAATCGGCGCCGGTGTCGGCCTGGAAGGTGCTGATGCGGATGTAGCCGTAGCCGGGTTCGAGCATGCGGCTGCGCACGCTGGCCACGCGGATGGTCTGCCGGGTCAGGGTCACGTCGAACGGCTTGGCGACCTTGTCGCGGGCGATGGTCAGTACGACCTTGCTGCCCGGCTCGCCGCGCAGCGGCTCCATCGCCTTGACCGCGCTGATCGGCTTGCCGTCGATGGCGATGATGATGTCGCCCGAGCGCAGGCCGGCGCGCGCGGCAGGCGTGTCGTCGATCGGCGACACCACCTTGAGCGTGTTGTCCGGCAGCTGCAGCAACTCCACGCCGATGCCGTCGTAGGCGCCGCTGGTCTGCTCGTCGAAGGCTTCGGCGTCTTCCTTGCTGAAATACGTGCTGTGCGGATCCAGGTCCAGCAGCAGGCCGCGGATGGCGGACTGCATCAGCTTCTTGTCGTCGACCGGATCGACGTAGGCTTCCTTCACCGCGTTGTAGACCGCCACGTAGCGGCGGATCTCGTCCAGCGGCACCTTGGCACTGGCCGATTCGGTGGAATCCGGATCGTCGGCGCTGGCCGCCGGGGCCGTGGGCGTCTGCGCCTCGGCGCGTTGCGCCATCGACGGCAGCGGCGCCAGAGCGAGCAACAGGGCTGCGGACAGGACTACGCGCATGAAGCACTCCGATTGGGGAAGACCCGCACCGTGCACGGCGCGGTTGTCCGGATTATGCGCGAAGCCGAGCTAAATTCGCGTTGAACGCGCCGCAGCCGCGTGGCTCAGCGGCGCTGCAGCCACGACGCCGGATCCACCGGCTGACCATTGCGACGCAGTTCGAAGTACAGCGCCGGACGGCCCTGCCCGCCGGAATTGCCGACCTTGGCCACCGCATCGCCGCGCTTGACCTTGGCGCCCGCGTCGCGCAGCAGGGTGTCGTTGTGCGCGTACAGGCTCATGTAGCCATTGCCGTGGTCCACGATCAGGATCATGCCGTAGCCGGTCATCCAGTCGGAGAACACCACCGTGCCGTCGGCGACCGCGGTGACGGTGCTGCCGGCGGGCGCGGCGATCAGCACGCCGCTGCTGGTACGCCCATCGGGCAGCCTGCCGCCGTAGCGCGCGATCAGGTCGCCCGACAGCGGCCAGCCCAGGCCACCGACCTTCAGCGGCGGTGCCGAGGCGACCACCTTGGGCGGTATCTTGCCGCCGCCACGCCCGGCCTTCGCCGCGGCCTTGGCCTGCGCCGCCTGTTCGGCCGCCTCGCGCCTGGCCGCGGCGCGGCGCTCGGCCTCGGCGCGGGCGGCGGCGGCACGCAGGTTGGCGAGCAGGGTTTCCAGCGCCTTGGCATCCTGGCCCAGCGCCTTCTCGCGTTCGCTGCGGTCCTGGTAGCGCTGGTCCAGTTCCGAGACCACGCTGGCGCGCTGCTTGCGGTCGCGCTGCAGCGCCTGGGCCTGTTCCTGCTGGCGGCGCTGGGCCTCGCTCAGTTGCTGCTTCTGTTCGACGACCTCGCGCTGCACCTGTTCCAGCGCCTGCAACTCGTGGGTCAAGGTCGCGATGCGCTGCGCGCGCTCGCGCTGCAGATAACGGTGATACGCCAGCAGGCGGTTGGCATCGGCCACGCGGTCCTGCGCCAGCAACAGCTTCAGCGGCGCATTGCCGCCGATGGCATAGGCCGCCCGCAGCAGCTGCGCCAGTTCGGCGCGCTGGCGCGTCAAGCCACTGCGCAGGCCATCGCGCTTGCGCTCGAGCTCGGCCAGGGTCTGCTGGTGCCGCTGCAGCGCCTGTTGCGTCTGCGCCAGACTGCGGCCGGTGACGGCGACCTTTTCGTCGGCCTCGCGCAACTGGCGTGCGGCGTCGCCGCGCTTGCCTTCCAGTTGCCGGCGCTCCTCGGCCACGCTCTTCAGCTCGCTGCGCACCTTTTCCAGGCGCTTCTCGGCCTCGCGCGGGTTCTGCGCCGCGGCTACGCCGGCGGCCAGCAGCCACGTCAGCGCCAGCAGGCGGCGCACAAGGCCGCGCCAGTGCACGAGCGCACGCCGCTCGGCCGCGCGGGGCGCGGCGGAATGCGATGGAACAGGCGCGGCTGCGGGCAAGCGAGGGTCCAGTGACTTCAGGCAGGTGTGGATTGTAGCGAAGCGTGTTGTGATCGCCCCACGATTGATTGCGGCCGCATCGCCGGCGCCCGGGAGGTGAAGGATGAAACGCATGCATCTGGCGGTTGTGCTGGCGCTGGCCCTGACGGCCGGCCCGGCGTTCGCGGGCGAAGGCATCAGCAAGGTCAACGGCAGCATCACTGCCGACGCCGGCAAGCAGTACGGCGATCTGGAAACGGTCAACGGCAGCATCACCGTCCAGTCCGGCGCCCAGGTGGGCAGCGTGGAAACGGTCAACGGCAGCGTCAAGGTCGCCGACGGCGCGCAGACCAAGGGCTTGTCCACGGTCAACGGCGGCATCACCCTCGGCGAGCGCGCACAGGTCGCCGGTTCCATCGAAACCGTCAACGGCGGCATCTTCGTCGACCGCGGCGGCCGCGTCGGCGGCGGCATCGAGAGCGTCAACGGCAGCATCGGCCTGGTCGCCACGCAGTTGGACAAGGGCATCGAGACGGTCAACGGCGACATCACCGTCGGCCACGATTCGCATGTCGGTGGCGGCATTTCGATCAACAAGCCCAGTTTCAGCATGTCGTTCAAGCCGACGCGCAAGCCGCGGGTCATCGTCGGCCCGCGTGCGGTGGTGGACGGCCCGCTGCGCTTCGAGCGCGAAGTGACCCTGTACGTGCACCGCAGCGCCAAGACCGGGCCGATCACCGGCGCCACCGCGCTGCCCTTCGACGGCGACACCGCGCCGAACAACTGAGCCGTGCCGCGACGACGCGCCCGCCCGGGCGCGTGCGGCTTGCCTATAGAATCCGGGGTTCCCTCGCCATCAGGAGCCCCCATGTCCCGCAAGCTCGTGCTGTGCCTGGCCGCAGCCGCAGCGCTGACCGCGTGCAAACGCGAAGCGCCTGCCCCGGCCGCCGACACCGCGCCACCGGCCGCGGCGCCCGCGCCCGCTGCGGCGCCCACGCACGCGTTCTCCACCGGAATCGCACCGGCGGACTTCGCGGAACTGGTCAAGACGCTGTCCTCCGATGCCTTCGAAGGCCGCGGTCCGGGTACGCCTGGCGAAGACAAGACGGTCGCCTACATCCGTGATCAGATGCAGCGCATCGGTCTGCAGCCCGGCAACGGCGACAGCTGGTTCCAGGACGTGGCGATGACCGAGACCACCGCGGCACCCGGCACCACGCTCACCATTACCCACGACGGCGCTGCGCGACAGCTCGCCTTCGGCAGCGACATGGTGGTGGGCACGCGTACCGGTCAGCCCGAGGTCAAGCTCACTGGCAGCGACATGGTCTTTGTCGGCTACGGCGTGGACGCGCCGGAGCAGAAGTGGAACGACTACGCCGGCCAGGACTGGAAGGGCAAGACCGTGGTGATGTTCGTCAACGACCCCGGCTTCCACACCGGCGATGGCAGCCTGTTCGAAGGCAAGCGCATGACCTACTACGGGCGCTGGACCTACAAGTTCGAGGAAGCCGCGCGCAAGGGCGCCGCCGCCGCGTTGATCGTGCACGACACGCCCGGCGCCAGCTATGGCTGGGACGTGGTCAAGAACTCCTGGTCCGGCGCGCAGTACGACCTGCCGGCGAAGGACGATCCGGAGCCGCGCATTCCGGTGCAGGGCTGGCTCACCGCCGAGGCGGCCAAGCAACTGTTCGCCGATGCCGGCCTGGATCTGGCGCAGGCCTACAAGGACGCCAGCAAGCGCGGCTTCAAGCCGATCCCGCTGAAGGCCAAGCTCTCGGTGGACCTGAAGAGCACCATCGCCGAGAAGACCTCGCGCAACGTGGTCGGGGTGCTGCCCGGCAGCAGCCGCGCCGACGAGGCGGTGCTGTACATGGCGCACTGGGATCACCTGGGCAAGCACGAGGGCGAGCCCGGCGACAATATCTACAACGGCGCGGTCGACAACGCCACCGGCGTGGCCGGCATCCTGGAAATCGCCGAGGCGTTCGCGCACCAGCAGCCCAAGCCCGAGCGTTCGGTAGTGTTCCTGGCGGTGACGCTGGAGGAATCGGGGCTGCTCGGTTCCAAGTACTACGTGGCGCATCCGACCTTCCCGCTGAACAAGATCGCCGGCGTCATCAACCTCGATGCGATGCCGGTGGCCGGGCGCGCCAAGGACCTGGTGGTCAACGGGTTCGGCAGCTCGCAACTGGAAGACCTGCTCAAGCCGATCGCGGCCGCGCAAGGCCGTGTGCTGCACGCCGAAGACGCGCCGCAGAGCGGGTTCTACTTCCGTTCGGATCACTTCAACTTCGCCAAGGCCGGCGTGCCCGCGCTGTACATCGACGGCGGCGAAGACCTGGTCGACGGTGGCATCGAAGCAGGACGCCGTGCGGCAGCCGAGTACGCCAAGCGCTACCACACGCCAGCCGACGAGTACGACCCGGCGACCTGGAAGCTCGACGGCGTGATGGACGACCTGCAGGCGGTGTACGGCGTTGGCAAGGAACTGGCCGCCGGCGACAGCTGGCCGAACTGGTACGCGGACAATCCGTTCAAGGCCGCACGCGACAAGATGATGGGCAGGCCGACGTCGTTGCCGGCGGCCGAGCCTGCCGCCGGCAAGTAGGCGGCGGCTTCCTTAGTGTCATGGCAGCGGCGCTTCGGCGCCGTTGTCGTCTCTACCCGCATCGGTCGCGCGGCGCACCGGGCATCGTCGCTGCCACCACCTCGTGCAAAGCGCTTACCGTACGCAGCGGTGCGCGGTCGCCGGACGTCTTCCGAGCGCCTCGAATGCCGATCGGAAGCCCACGTGCAGAGCACTTCGGTCGCGACGAGTGCCACCGCTACAGAAAAGCCCGGGCATGCGCTCCCCGGGCTTTCATGGGATGACGATGACGCCTGACGTGACCGCGGCGGCTGACCGCCACGGTCGCCGTCGGCTCAGGCGGCCTGCTTGGTATGCGCCAGGCTGGCCATGTCGATGACGAAGCGGTACTTCACGTCGCCCTTGAGCATGCGCTCGTAGGCCTCGTTGATCTGCGCCATCTCGATCGTTTCGATGTCGGACACGATGCCGTGCTTGGCGCAGAAATCCAGCATCTCCTGCGTTTCGCGAATGCCACCGATCAGCGAACCGGCCAGCTGGCGCCGCTTCATGATCAGGTTGAACACCGTCGGCGACGGATGCGGCTCGGCCGGCGCGCCGACCAGGGTCATGGTGCCGTCGCGCTTGAGCAGGGTCAGGAACGCATCCAGATCGTGCGGGGCCGCGACCGTGTTGAGGATGAAATCGAAGCTGTTGGTGTGCGCTGCCATCTCCTCGGCGTTCTTCGACACCACCACCTCGTTCGCGCCCAGGCGCAGCGCATCCTCGCGCTTGCCGGCCGAGGTGGTGAACAGCACCACGTGCGCGCCCATCGCATGGGCAATCTTCACGCCCATGTGCCCGAGGCCGCCCAGCCCAACGATGCCAACCTTCTTGCCCGGGCCGACCTTCCAGTGATTCAGCGGGGAATACGTGGTGATGCCGGCGCACAGCAGCGGCGCAACCGCCGCCAGTTGCTCGGCATCGTGGCGAATATGCAGCGTGTATTTCTCGTCGACCACGATGTGATCGGAGTAGCCGCCATACGTGTTCTCGCCGCCGAACATCGGACCGTTGTAGGTGCCGACGAAGCCGTTCTCGCAGTACTGCTCCTCGCCATCGGCACAGGAAGCACAATGCCGACAGCTGTCGACCATGCAGCCGACACCGGCAAGATCGCCGACCTTGAAGGCACTGACCTGGTCGCCCACCGCGGTGATGCGACCGACGATTTCATGGCCCGGCACCGACGGGTACTGGGTGTTGTGCCACTCGTTGCGGGCGGTATGCAGATCCGAGTGGCAGACGCCACAGTAGAGGATCTCGATGCTGACATCATGCGCACCGAGCGCACGGCGCTCGAAGGTGAAGGGGGTCAGCGGCTGATCGGATGCCTGAGCGGCGTATCCATTGGCTTGGCTCATGGGGAAGGCCTCGTGGTGGGTGAAAGGGGCCGAAGGGCGGTGCGCATGTAGAGCAATCGATGCCTACGCGGTCGCCTGAGGTGGAAAAGTCTAAGCGGCGGGACATGAAAGAGACGCATCGCCACATGGAACGGTGCGATGCGCGTCGTCAAAACGCCTCACCGAGTGCGGAGTGGCGCACATGTTCGGCTGAACGCCAATGCACTTGACGGTGACATGTGGACGCGCCGACCGGCATTCATCGGCAGATTGCACATGAGCGGATCTGCAATCGATGAGAAACGCGCAACAGGAAGTGCGCGTAATGCATCCAATGACCAGTCACAGGATCGCCTACATGCTCTGTCCACTTTGGACGCAGAGTCGGTTCGATCGTGCAGTAGGCCTTGGCAGGCAGATGCTCGTAGGCCGGGTTGCCGCTTGTCGACAACAGACGCCCAGGAGGCCGTGGAGGAACCGAGCCCCTCTCCCGCCGGGAGAGGGGCTGGGGTGAGGGTACGGCGCGCAGCCCCCGGGTGGCATGTCGCCGCGGGGTCGGGTTGGCTTTTTTCCACGCGCAATAAAAAATCCCCGTCCTTGTGGGGACGGGGATTTGGGGTAAAGCCCCTGGCGATGACCTACTCTCGCATGGCTTGAGCCACACTACCATCGGCGCAGCTGCGTTTCACTTCCGAGTTCGGGATGGGATCGGGTGGTTCCACAGCGCTAATTTCACCAGGGAGACGGTTGGAGTGTCGCCGCGTGCGAGTTCTCGGTTGTTGGACCGAGGACGGCAGGGCGCCAGCCTCTCATGGG
>NZ_NKUH01000028.1:0-60332 GCF_009192895.1 Xanthomonas sp. LMG 12460
GCTTCAGCCGGCTCTTGCGCGAGGTCATCAGCGACATCTGGGGAGGGGGTGTGGGGTGGTCGTCCATAGGGTGCGCCCGCGAAGGGCGCGGCGGCGATGGTAACAAACCCGGGCGGGGGCCGCGTCCACGCCGCGCCGACGTCGCCAGGGCCGGCCCGGGGCCGCGACTACCCGCAGGTGTCAGCAAACAGTCATAATTCCGCCCCAGTGCCGTCCTCCCCGCGACGGCGGGAAGCGCGTTGCATGTTTTCGTTGCAGACCATCTTCGGTTCCGGCAAGCAGTTCTACACCCTGCTCGACGAGGCGGCACAGGCCGCCTACGACAGCACCAAGGCCCTGCACGCGATGATGCGCGAGTCCGACCGGCAGCCGGCGCTGGACGGCTTCAAGCTGGCGCGCCTGCGCGAGCGCGCCGCGTCCGACAAGATCGGCCAGGCGCTGGTGGACAGCTTCATGACCCCGATCGAGCGCGAGGACATCGAGGCGCTGGGCTCGGCGCTGTACAAGATCCCCAAGCAGGTGGAGAAGTTCGCCGATCGCTATTCGCTGGCGATCCAGCACCTGGAGCACATCGATTTCGCGCCGCGCTCGGCGATGCTGGAGCAGGCCGCGGCGGTGGTCGTGGAGATGGTCCACGACCTGCGCCACATGAACCTGGACCGGATGAGCGCGCTCAACGACAAGCTGCGCTCGCTGGAGAACGAGGCCGACCGGCTGATGCTGGAGCTGTACCGCGACATCTACTCCGGGCGCCTGGACAACCTGCAGATGTTCCTGCTCAAGGAGTTCTTCGAAATCCTGGAGAAGGCCATCGACCGTTGCCGCGAGGCCGGCGTGGTGGTCTACCAGATCGTGCTGAAGAACTCCTGATGGACGCGCTGCGGAGTTGCTGCCTGCGCGGCCGTGGCGCCCTGCGCGCGCCGGCCGCCGCCGCCGCGTGCGTGGAGGCGCGCCGATGCTGACCCTGGTCCTGATCGTGATCCTGGCGGCGCTGGTGTTCGAGTTCATCAACGGCTTCCACGACACCGCCAACTCGATCGCCACGGTGGTCGCCACCAAGGTGCTCAGCCCCGGCTGGGCGGTGATGCTGGCCGCGGCGATGAACCTGGTCGGCGCGCTGACCGGCACCGCCGTGGCGATGACCATCGCCTCCGGCCTGCTCAACACCGACGTGATCGCGGTGACCCCGCAGGTGGTGCTGTGCGCGCTGCTCGGCGGCATCGTCTGGAACTTGATCACCTGGTGGAAGGGCCTCCCGTCCTCGTCCTCGCATGCGTTGATCGGCGGCCTGTGCGGCGCCGGCCTGGCTGCCGCGCACAACAACTGGGGCGCGCTGATCTGGTCGCAGAACCTCGGCGACTGGGCCAAGAACAAGGGTCTGCTTTGGAAGGTGTTCGTGCCGATGGTCACCTCCCCGATCGCCGGCTTCCTGCTCGGCATCGCGGTGATGCTGCTGCTGTGGGCGGCGATCGCCGGCCTGGCCAAGCTGGGCGGCCCGCTCGGGCGGCTGGCGCGGCCGCGCTGGGTCAATGCCTTCTTCGGCAAGGCGCAGATCGCCTCGGCCGCGTACATGGGCTATGCGCACGGCCACAACGACGCGCAGAAGACCATGGGCATCATCGCCATGACCCTGATCGGCGCGCAGAGCACCGGCGCCCTGGACGACCTGCCGTCGTGGCTGGCGTTCCTGCATCCCGACGCCAGCCAGGGGCAGGGCATCGCCACCTGGATCGTGCTGACCTGCGCGGTGGTGATGGCCGCCGGCACCGCCTCCGGCGGCTGGAAGATCATCAAGACCCTGGGCCACAAGATGGTCAAGCTGCATCCGATCCACGGCTTCGCCGCTGAGACCAGCTCGGCCACGATCCTGACCCTGGCCGCGCACTTCGGCATGCCGGTGTCCACCACCCACAGCATCTCCACCGCGATCATGGGCGTGGGCTTCGCCAAGAATCCGCGCTCGCTGCGCTTCGGCGTCATCGAACGCATCGTCTGGGCCTGGATCCTGACGATCCCGGCCGCTGCCGGCGTGGCGTATCTGATTTTCCGCGGATTCGCCTTGGCTGGGTGGGTGTGAGGGAGCCGGGAATCGGGAGTGGGGAAACGGGAATCGTAAAAGCATAGATTTCCCGCGAACGGTGACGATGTCGCCCTCCGAAAGGAATCTGGATACGTCTTACGTCCTCTTGTCGCAACGAGTGTTGCCTGCGTGGCGACGTCGCGTAGCCAAGTAACTCCATCGCGATAGCACTCCCGAACCATGCAGGTCGGGGTATTGTCTCGACGACTGGGGAACCGCTTTTGCGATTCCCCATTCCCAATTCCCCATTCCCATCAATTCGCCCGATACATCGCCATCACGTCCTGACGCAGCGCGCGCTGGCTGTCGGCGCGGTTGTAGAACATGTGGCCGCCGGGGTAGTTCTTGACCTGCACGCGGGTGGGGTCGTTGCCCATCACCGGCATCTGGTCCACGGTCAGCACCGAGCCCATGAACGGGCACGACAGGTCGTTCCAGCCGTGCACGATCAGCACGCGCAGCTTCGGGTCGATCGCCACCGACTGGCGCAGTTGCGTCACCGAACCCTTGCGCAGTTCGTCGTCCCAGTCCCACAGCCGGTTCACGTCGTAGTTCAGCGCCTCGTAGCGGGCGTCGACCTTCCAGCCGACCACGCGGGTCACGAAATCGACCATCGCGGTGGTGGTGGGGGCGATGATGCTGTCCAGCAGCGGGTCGTTGGCGCGCTGCTCGGGGGCGTTGGGGAACGGGTCGAAGGCGGTGACGTTGGAGTCGTAGCGGCTGCCCAGTTCGCCCTTGTCGCGGAACACCTCGCGCAGGTAGGCCTGGGTCTCCAGGCGGCCGCCGGCGCGGCGCACGAAGGCCGGGTCCAGGCCGGTCATCGCGGTCACCTGCTGGATCATGCGGGTGGTGCCGGCCGGGTCGGAGCGCCCGCGCAGCAGCGCGGTGACGTAGTCGCCGCGGGTGTAGTCGATCACCTGGCGCATCGCTTCCGGGGTCAGCTTGCCCTCGCGTTCCAGGCGTGCGGCGGTGATCGACGGCAGGGTCAGCATCCACGGCAGCGGCGAGACGTCGCCGTTGTCGTCCAGGGTCGGATTCAGATACGGCGAGACCAGGACCACGCCGTTCATCGCCACGCCGAGCTTGGTCTGCAGGTAGTGGGTGATGCGCGGGCCGCGGAAGCCGCCGTAGCTCTCGCCGACCAGGTACTTGCGCGACTGCAGGCGCTGGTTCTTCAGCAGCCAGTCGTAGATGGTGCGCGAGAGGTATTCGATGTCGGCCTGCGGGTTGTAGAACTGCTTCTTGGCCTGCTCGTCGGGCACGCGCGAGCGGCTGAAGCCGGTGCCGACCGGGTCGATGAACACCAGGTCGGTGAAGTCCAGCCAGGTGCCGGGGTTGTCGCGCAGCTGCGCCGGCGCCGAGGCGCTGTCGCCCTCGCTGCCGAACGCCACCACCTTCGGCCCGATCGCGCCCAGGTTGAGGTACACCGAGGCCGCGCCGGGGCCGCCGTTGAGCGCGAAGGTGACCGGACGGTCCTTGCCGTCCATGGTGTAGGCGGTATAGACCACGTCGGCGACGACCTTGCCCTGCTTGTCCTTCACCGGCAGCGTGCCGACCTTGACCGTGTAGCGCAGGGTGCGGCCGTCGAGCTGGGTGGATTGGCTGGTCTGCGCGTCGGCCGGCAGCGGCGCCGGTTCGGCGGCGGCGGGCTTGTCGCCCTTGTCGGCATTGCCCGCATCGGCATCGGCGGCCAGCGCCGCGGTCATCGGCATCGCCGCCAGCAGCACGGCCAGCAGCACGGAAGGGAAGGTCGGCACGGACGGTCGCTCGCAGGAAGGGAGCCGGCATGCTAGGCCGCGGCGTCGGCGCGGCGGATGTGCACAAAGCCATGGTCGGTGGCGGCGCGGCCTAGGGCGTGTCACCCATCCCCGAGTATGCCGCGTTGGGTCTGGCAGGCGCGTTGCCGGCGTTGCGTGGCGCAGCGCCTGACTGGCCGTCAGGTCAAGCCGCGCGGCGCCGGCAGCGCGCCTGCCAGGCCCAACCCGAAGGGCCGCGGTTGCGCGCGCCCGTGGCCGCGTCATCGCTCGGGCGTGGACGGACGTCCACTTCCTCGCTCTTCCTTACCACAGGCACGCGCAATCGCGGCGCGGCATGCTCGGGGATGGGTGACACGCCCTAGTCATGCCGGTTCATCGGCGCTGGCTACAATCGCCGGTCCGTCCCGTGTCCGGTCCGCTGCGCATGCCCGTCCTTCGTTCCCGCCTGCCGTTATGCCTGTTCCTGGCGGCATTGCTGGCCGGCTGCGCCAGCGTGCCATCGCCGCCGCCCGTCGCCGAGTCGCCGGCGGCGCACGATCCGCATGCCCACGATCGCCAGCGCCTGTGGCGGCTGTTGAGCACGCGCTGCCTGCCGCAGGCGCGCGCCGGCGCCGATCCGGCCCCTTGCAGCGAAGTGCATGCCGAGCCAGGCCAACGCTATGCCTTGATGAAGGACCTGCGCGGCGACTACCAGTACCTGCTGATTCCGACGGTGCCGGTGAGCGGGATCGAAGATCCGCGCGCGCGTGCCGCCGGCGCGCCGAACTGGCTGGGCCTGGCCTGGCAGGCGCGCACCCGGGTCGAGCGGCTGTTGAACCGGCCGCTGCCGCGCGAACTGACCAGCCTGACGATCAACCCGCCCTCGGCGCGTTCGCAGGACCAGTTGCATGTCCATATCGATTGCCTGGCGCCGCAGGTGCGCGACCAGTTGCAGGCGATGCAGGCGTCGATCGGCCCTACCTGGGCGCCGTTGCCGCAGCCGCTGCACGGTCACGCCTATCGGGCGATGCGCGTGGAGGGCGAAGAACTGGATGCGAATCCGCTGACGCTGCTGGCGCGCAGCCTGCCGCCGCAGCAGAGCATGGTGCACCAGACCCTGGCGGTGGTCGGCGCGGAGTTCGATGGCCGTCCCGGCTTCGTGGTGCTGGCCGCCACGGCGCTTCCCGGCGATGGGGTCGGTGCGGAGGAACTGCAGGATCACGACTGCACCGGCGTGGTGCCGGCGGCGCCTGCGCGTGGCTGAGGGCCCAGGCGGCGTCAATGCCGCGCAGGCAACTGACGGCATCCGCCGGTCGTGCGGCGCGCAGGCAGGAATGTTGTGGGAGGGACTTCAGTCCCGACGGCATGATGCCCCGGCATCTGCCTGCTTCGCGCGTCGCGACTGAGGTCGCTCCCGCACGATGCTTTCGGGAGCAGTCACAACCCGCTAGTGCAAACCCGACACGGCTCTCGCCGAGCCGGCCGGGGAAGCGGCATCTGCACCACCGCGCACGCGCTGACTGGAAGCGCCAGCGCGCGCACCCGGCCTCAGACCTCCAGCGACGCCAGGTCGCCCTTGGTCTCCAGCCACTGCTTGCGGTCGCCGGCGCGCTTCTTGGCCAGCAGCATGTCCATCAGCGAGCGGGTCTGGTCGCCGTCGTCCACGGTCAGCTGCACCAGGCGCCGGGTGTCCGGGTGGATGGTGGATTCGCGCAGCTGCTGCGGATTCATCTCGCCCAGGCCCTTGAAGCGGGTGACGCTGACCTGGCCCTTGATCTTCTCGCGTTCGATCTTGTCCAGCAGCGAGCGCTTCTCTTCCTCGTCCAGCGCGTAGAACACCTGCTTGCCCACGTCCACGCGGAACAGCGGCGGCATCGCCACGAACACGTGACCGGCGCGCACCAGGGCGGGGAAGTGGCGCAGGAACAGCGCGGTCAGCAGGGTCGCGATGTGCAGGCCGTCGGAGTCGGCGTCGGCCAGGATCACCACCTTGCCGTAGCGGAGGCCGTCGATCTCTTCCTTGCCCGGGTCGCAGCCGATCGCGATCGCCAGGTTGTGCACTTCCTCCGAGGCCAGCACGCTGCCGGAGGCCACTTCCCAGGTGTTGAGGATCTTGCCGCGCAGCGGCAGGATCGCCTGGAAATCCTTGTCGCGGGCCTGCTTGGCGCTGCCGCCCGCCGAGTCGCCCTCGACCAGGAACAGTTCGGTGCGCGACAGGTCCTGGCTGATGCAGTCGGCCAGCTTGCCCGGCAGCGCCGGACCCTGGGTGACCTTCTTGCGCACGATCTGCTTCTCGGTCTTCAGTCGCGCGCTGGCGCGGTCGATGGCGATCTGCGCGATGCGCGTGCCGGTCTCCACGTTCTGGTTCAGCCACAGGCTGAAGGCATCGTGCGCGGCGCCTTCGATGAAGCCGGCGGCCTGGCGCGAGGACAGGCGTTCCTTGGTCTGGCCGCTGAACTGCGGGTCGGTCATCTTCAGCGAGAGCACGAACGCCACGCGGTCCCACACGTCTTCCGGCGCCAGCTTCACGCCGCGCGGCAGCAGGTTGCGGAAATCGCAGAACTCGCGCAGCGCGTCGGTGAGGCCGCTGCGCAGGCCGTTGACGTGGGTGCCGTGCTGCGCGGTGGGGATCAGGTTGACGTAGCTTTCCTGCACCAGCTCGCCTTCCACCACCCAGGCCACCGCCCAGTCGACGATCTCGCGGTCCTTCTTCAGGCTGCCGACGAACAGCTCGGCCGGCAGCAGCTCGCGCTCGGCCAGTTCGCCGCGCAGGTAGTCGCGCAGGCCGTCCTCGAAATACCAGGTGTCCTGCTCGCCGGTGGCCTCGTCGTGCAGCTTGACGGTCAGGCCGGGGCACAGCACCGCCTTGGCGCGCAGCAGGTGGCGCAGCGCGCGCACCGCGAACTTCGGCGTGTCGAAGTACTTCGGATCCGGCCAGAAGCGCAGACGCGTGCCGGTGTTCTTCTTGCCGACGCTGCCGACGATCTCCAGCTTGGAGGCGGCGTGGCCGTCGGCGAAGGCCATGCGGTACTCGTTGCCTTCGCGCTTGATGAACAGTTCCACCCGATTGGACAGCGCATTGACCACGCTGACGCCGACGCCGTGCAGGCCGCCGCTGAAGGTGTAGTTGCGGTCGCTGAACTTGCCGCCGGCATGCAGCCGGGTGAGGATCAGTTCGACGCCGGAGATCTTCTCTTCCGGATGGATGTCCACCGGCATGCCGCGGCCGTCGTCGGACACCTCGCAACTGCCGTCCTTGTACAGCGTCACCTCGATGTGCCGGGCGTGGCCGGCCAGCGCCTCGTCGACGGCGTTGTCGATCACTTCCTGGGCCAGGTGGTTGGGGCGTGCGGTGTCGGTGTACATGCCGGGCCGGCGCTTGACCGGGTCCAGGCCAGAGAGAACTTCGATGTCGGCGGCGTTGTAGCGGGTATTCATGCGTCTCAGCAGGTGGCGCGAAGCAGATCCGGAAGTGTGCGGTCTGCGGCGGTTTTTTGCACGTCGCCGGTGTTCAGGGCGGGTGCGGGGGCTCCACGCTACGCTGGCCCTGGAAAAACCGCGACGTCGCCCACATCTTCGTCGCACGTCCCAAAGGAGTCCGCCATGAACGTTCGCAAGCTGTTGACCCTGGCCGCCCTGGTCGCCGCCGCGGTGGCCGTGCCGGTCGCGATGGCCCAGGCGCAGAGCGCCGATCCGGCCGCCTCCGGTGCCGCCGCCTACGAGGCGCAGGTCGCCAAGGAAAAGGCCGAGGCCGACGCCAAGGCCAAGCGCCGCGCCGCCGCGGCCGCCGAGCACAAGGCCGGCAAGGATGCGGCCGCGCCGAAGAAGGAAGAGGAAGAGGAAGCGCGCAAGCCTTGAGTCTGCGCACGGTTTCCTGCACACGACGCCCCGGTCGCCCGGGGCGTCGCTTTTTTGTGGGGCGGCTGTTGCGCAAAAGCGCTTGGGCAAATCCGCTTCACCCGTTAAACTATGGCTTTCCGGGAGGCCTTCGAGCCATGACCCCCCTGATCTTCGTTACCGGCGGCGTAGTGTCCTCGCTTGGCAAGGGCATCGCGGCCGCTTCGCTTGCGTCCATTCTCGAAGCACGTGGCCTGTCGGTCACGATGATGAAGCTGGACCCCTACATCAACGTCGACCCGGGCACGATGAGCCCATTCCAGCACGGCGAGGTGTACGTCACCGACGACGGCGCCGAGACCGACCTGGACCTGGGGCATTACGAGCGCTTCGTGCGCACGCGCCTGTCGCGCAAGAATTCGGTCACCACCGGGCGCATCTACGAGAACGTGATCCGCAAGGAGCGCCGCGGCGACTACCTCGGCGCCACCGTGCAGGTGATTCCGCACATCACCGACGAGATCCGTCGCTGCGTGGATGAAGCCACCGCCGGCTACGACGTGGCCCTGGTCGAGATCGGCGGCACCGTCGGCGACATCGAGTCGCTGCCGTTCCTGGAGGCGATCCGCCAGGTGCGCACCGAGCGCGGCGCCGAGAAGGCCATGTTCATGCACCTGACCCTGGTGCCGTACATCGCCGCAGCCGGCGAACTGAAGACCAAGCCGACCCAGCATTCGGTCAAGGAACTGCGCTCGATCGGCATCCAGCCGGACGTGCTGCTGTGCCGCTCGGAGCAGGCGATCCCGGATTCGGAGCGGCGCAAGATCGCGCTGTTCACCAACGTCTCCGAGCGCGCGGTGATCAGCGCCGCCGACATCGACGTGCTCTACGGCATGCCGCTGGAGTTGCACCGGCAGGGCCTGGACGAGATCGTCATCGACCAGTTCAAGCTGCGCGACAAGGTCGGCGCGGCCAACCTGTCGGAGTGGGAAGCCGTGGTCGACGCGATCAAGCATCCGCTCGACGAGGTCACCATCGCCGTGGTCGGCAAGTACGTGGACCATCAGGACGCATACAAGTCGGTCGGCGAGGCGCTCAAGCACGGCGGTCTGCGCCAGCGCACCAAGGTCAACCTGAAGTGGCTGGAAGCGCAGGACCTGGAAGGCAGCGACATGGCGGCCCTGGCCGACGTGGACGGCATCCTGGTGCCGGGCGGCTTCGGCGACCGCGGTTTCGAAGGCAAGGTGCTGACCTCGCGCTACGCCCGCCAGCACGGCGTGCCGTACTTCGGCATCTGCTACGGCATGCAGGCTGCGGTGGTCGACTATGCGCGGCATGTCGCCGGGCTGGACGCGGCCAACAGCACCGAGAACGACCGGCAGTCGCCATACCCGGTGATCGGCCTGATCACCGAATGGCGCACCGCCACTGGCGATGTCGAGAAGCGCGACGAGAAGTCCGATCTCGGCGGCACCATGCGCCTGGGCCTGCAGGAGCAGCGGCTCAAGCCGGGCACGCTGGCGCGCGAGCTGTACGGCAAGGACGTGGTCGCCGAGCGCCATCGCCACCGTTACGAGTTCAACAACCGCTATCGCACCCAGCTCGAGGACGCCGGCCTGGTGATTGCCGCCAAGTCGATGGACGACACCCTGGTGGAGATGGTGGAGTTGCCGCGCGAGACGCATCCGTGGTTCCTGGCCTGCCAGGCGCACCCGGAATTCCTGTCCACGCCGCGCGACGGCCACCCGTTGTTCATCGGCTTCGTGCGCGCCGCGCGCGAGCGCAAGGCCGGCGGCAAGCTGCTCAAGGAAGCCAGGGCGTGACTGCGACCGGGCGCAGCAGCGAGAGCAGGGTCGCGCGCTGGTTCTTTGCGGCGGCGGTGCTGGTGTTTCCTGCGGCCTTGCTGGTCTATTTCTCCTGGCGCAGCAGCACCGGCTTGGCCGATAGCTATGGGATGGGGCTGATGTATTGCCTGATCGCGGCGGTGGGGCTATCTGCGCCGCTGGCGCTGATCGGCGCACTCATCTGGGCTGCCGGCAGGTTCGGCGGCGGCTCCGTCCCTGCGCCCCTCCCGCGCCCCTCTGAACCTCCGGAAGGTAATCAATGAAGCTCTGTGGATTCGACGTCGGCCTGGACCGGCCGCTGTTCCTGATCGCCGGCCCGTGCGTGATCGAGTCGATGCAACTGCAGCTCGACGTGGCCGGCAGGCTCAAGGAGATCACCGGCCGGCTGGGCATCAACTTCATCTTCAAGTCCAGCTTCGACAAGGCCAACCGCACCTCCGGCACCAGCTTCCGCGGCCCCGGCCTGGAGGAAGGGCTGAAGGTGCTGGAGGCGGTGAAGACCCAGATCGGCGTGCCGGTGCTGACCGACGTGCACGAGTACACGCCGATGCACGAGGTGGCGGCGGTGGTGGACGTGCTGCAGACGCCGGCGTTCCTGGTGCGGCAGACCGATTTCATCAAGAACGTGTGCGCCGCCGGCAAGCCGGTCAACATCAAGAAGGGCCAGTTCCTGTCGCCGTGGGACATGAAGCCGGTGGTGGAGAAGGCCAAGTCCACCGGCAACGAGCAGATCATGGTCTGCGAGCGCGGCGCCAGCTTCGGCTACAACAACCTGGTCAGCGACATGCGCTCGCTGAGCGTGATGCGCGAGACCGGCTGCCCGGTGGTGTTCGATGCCACCCATTCGGTGCAGCTGCCGGGCGGGCAGGGCGGCAGTTCCGGCGGCCAGCGCGAGTTCGTGCCGGTGCTGGCGCGCGCGGCGGTGGCCGTGGGCGTGGCCGGCGTGTTCGCCGAGA
Source organism: Xanthomonas sp. LMG 12460 (assembly GCF_009192895.1). NCBI lineage: Bacteria > Pseudomonadati > Pseudomonadota > Gammaproteobacteria > Lysobacterales > Lysobacteraceae > Xanthomonas > Xanthomonas sp. LMG 12460. The sequence goes on from NZ_NKUH01000028.1 coordinate 10,454, forward strand.
CCCATCCGGACCCGTCCAAGGCGCTGTCCGACGGCCCCAATGCGTGGCCGCTGGATCAGATGGAAGCGCTGCTGGAAACGCTGATGGAACTGGACGCGGTGACCAAGAAACACGGGTTCTCGCGCTTCGCGTGAGGCGCGCGCCGCCGCCGCTGCGGCTGTGCCGATCCTGGCCGGGTGCGGGCTGCCGGGTGTGCGTCGCCTTCTCGGAGCCGCGGCGATGACCGCACCCGAGCGGGCCGGCGCCTGGCCTTGGGGGCTGTGTGCCTTGTTGTTGTCGTTGCTGGCGTGGGCGGCGCTGGTCGTGGCGCTGTTCGCCTTCTCCAGTGGGATTGGCACGCCCAGCCACGGCGACCATTTCCTGGCCATGCTGTTCTGGATGGTGATCGCCCTGCTGGTAGTGGCAGTGGCTGCGGTGGGCGCGACGATCGCCGCCGCGCTGAGTTGGACGCAGCGCCGCGGCCGCCTCCTGGCCGGCATCGCCGGCGGCCTGCTGCTGGCGATGCTGGTCTTGATCCTGCTCTTCCTCAGCGGAATCCCGCTGGGCCTGATGGGCGCCGGCTGAGGCGGGATTTGGCAAGGAACCGGCGGCCGGGGATAATCAGCCGGCATTCGTTTCCGCCCCCTCTTCCTACAGGTAACCGGCCCGCCCATGAGTACGATCCGCAGCATCCACGCCCGTGAAATCCTCGACAGCCGCGGCAATCCCACGCTGGAAGCCGATGTCATCCTGGAGGACGGTTCGTTCGGTCGTGCCGCGGTGCCTTCGGGCGCGTCCACCGGCACCAAGGAAGCGGTCGAGCTGCGCGACGGCGACAAGACCCGCTACCTGGGCAAGGGCGTGCGCAAGGCGGTGGAGAACGTCAACACCACCATCGCCGGCGCGCTGAAGGGCTTCGACGCCGCCGACCAGCAGGGCCTGGACCGCCGCCTGATCGACCTGGACGGCACCGAGAACAAGGGCCGCCTGGGCGCCAATGCGCTGCTCGGCGTCTCGCTGGCCAACGCCCATGCCGTTGCCGCCTCGCGCAAGCAGCCGCTGTGGCAGTCGCTGGCCGCGGGCAACACCGCCAACCTGGCGCTGCCGGTGCCGATGATGAACATCATCAACGGCGGCGCGCATGCCGACAACAACGTCGATTTCCAGGAGTTCATGGTGCTGCCGGTCGGCGCCGCCTCGTTCTCCGAGGCGCTGCGCGCCGGCACCGAGATCTTCCACGCGCTGAAGTCGGTGTTGAAGGGCCACGGCCTGTCCACCGCGGTCGGCGACGAGGGCGGCTTCGCCCCGGACTTCCGCAGCAACGTGGAAGCGCTGGACACCATCCTGGAAGCGATCGGCAAGGCCGGCTACACCGCTGGCGAGGACGTGCTGCTGGGCCTGGACGTGGCCTCCAGCGAGTTCTACGACAACGGCAAGTACCACCTGGTGGGCGAGGGCAAGCGCCTGACCAGCGAGCAGTTCGTCGACTTCCTCGCCGACTGGGCCGCGCAGTATCCGATCGTCAGCATCGAGGACGGCCTGGCCGAGGACGACTGGGCCGGCTGGAAGCTGCTCACCGACCGCGTCGGCAGCAAGGTGCAACTGGTCGGCGACGACCTGTTCGTGACCAACCCGAAGATCTTCAAGCAGGGCATCGAGTCCGGCACCGCCAACGCGATCCTGATCAAGGTCAACCAGATCGGCACCCTGACCGAGACCCTGGAAGCCATCGCCATGGCCGACAAGGCCGGCTACGCGGCCATCGTCTCGCACCGTTCCGGCGAGACCGAGGACACCACCATCGCCGACATCGCCGTGGCCACCACCGCCACCCAGATCAAGACCGGCTCGCTGTGCCGCAGCGATCGCGTGGCCAAATACAACCAGCTGCTGCGCATCGAGGAAGCGCTCGGCAGCGCCGCGCGCTACGCCGGGCGCGACGCGTTCGTCTCGCTCAAGCGATAAGCCGTGCGCAACTGGCGCTGGCTGCTGCTGGTGCTGGCGGGACTGCTGGCGTGGCTGCAGTACCGTTTCTGGCTCGGCCCGGGCAATTCCGGCGAAGTGCTGGTGCTCGAAAGTCAGGTCGAGCACCAGAAGCGCGACAACGAAGGTCTGCAGCAACGCAACGCCGCGCTCGCCGCCGAGGTCAAGGACCTCAAGGACGGTGAGGCGGCGATCGAGGAGCGCGCGCGTAGCGAACTGGGCATGATCAAACCGGGCGAAAAGTTCTACCGCGTGGTCGAGAACGCGCCGGTGTCGACCGCGCCGGCCGGTACGGCAGCCGGCGCGCAGCCGGCGCCTGTGACGCCGGCGCCGGGCGAGCAGCCCTGATGGCCACCGTCTGGGCCGTGGTCCCGGCGGCTGGCCGCGGCACCCGTTTCGGCGGCGCCACGCCCAAGCAGTACCTGCAGGCGGGCGGGCGCCCGTTGCTGGCGCATGCCTTGGAAGCGCTGCTGGCGCATCCGGCGGTGGCCGGGGCGATGGTGGCGCTGGGCGTGGACGATGCACAGTGGCCGGGTTGGACCGAACTGGCTGGCAAGCCGGTCCTGACCTGCCTGGGCGCCGGCAGCCGTGCCGGCTCGGTGCTGGCCGCGTTGCATGCCTTGCCGGAGTCGGTGAAGGCGGACGACTTCGTGCTGGTGCACGATGCGGCGCGGCCGAATCTGGCGCTGGCCGACCTGGACCGGCTGCTGGAGGCGGGGCGCGGCGATCCGGTCGGCGCGATCCTGGCCGCGCCGGTGCGCGACACGCTCAAGCGCGCCGGCGACGACGGCGGCATCGACGGCACCGAACCGCGCGAGCGCCTCTGGCGCGCGCTGACCCCGCAACTGTTCCGGCGCATGCAACTGAGCCGGGCCCTGGAGCAGGCCGCCGCGGCCGGCGTCGAGGTCACCGACGACGCGATGGCGATGGAGTTGCTGGGGCTGCGGCCGCTGCTGGTCGAGGGCGCCGAAGACAATTTCAAGGTCACCACACCGGCCGACCTGGCGCGTTTCGAGTTCGAACTGTTCCAGCGGCAGGGCGGCTGATGCGGTTCGAGGACGCGGTGGCGCACGCCTGGCTGCAGCAGGCCGCGAACGCTGCGATCGTGGTCGATGGCGACGACATCCAGCACGAGGCCAATGCCAACCTGTGGGCGTTCTCGCCGCGCGAGGATCACGCCGCGGGCATCGACGTGGCGAGCGTGGCGCGGTTCGTGGAGGCGGCCGCCGACGATCGCCAGGCCACGCTGCGCGCGCAGGCGGCGCCGGCGATGACCTTCTACTGCTGGCATGATGGCCAGGCGCGGCAGTTGCGCTTCAGCCTGGTGTCGTCGGCGCACGGCCGTCTGCCGTTCCGCGTGCCGACCCGGCACACGCCGCTGCCGGCGCTGGTCGAACGCATCGTCCATGACGACTGGCTCAACCCGCTGTGGGGCGCAGCGGACGAACGAGAGGCCATGCCGGCGTCCGAGCCGCTCCCGGTTTACGTGCGCACGCTGCACTCCGGCGTCTGACCGCCGGACGGCGTCGACGCTTCTACGAACAGGATTCCCATGTCACACGATTCCCTTTCCGTTCCTCCCTTCCGCATCGGCCAGGGCTACGACGTCCACGCCTTCGGCGAGGGCGACCACATCATGCTCGGCGGCGTGCGCGTGGCGCACGAGCGCGGCGTACTCGCCCACAGCGACGGCGACGTGGCGATCCACGCCCTGTGCGACGCCTTGCTCGGCGCGCTGGCGCTGGGCGACATCGGCCAGCATTTCCCCCCGTCCGATCCGCGCTGGAAGGGCGCCGACAGTGCGCAGTTTCTCGATCACTGCGTCGGCCTGCTGCACGCGCGCGGCTGGCGCCTGGGCAATGCCGACATCACCGTGATCTGCGAACGGCCCAAGGTCGGCCCGCATGCGCAGGCGATGCGCGAGCGCCTTGCGGCGCTGTTGCAGGTCGAACTGGACTGCGTGAGCGTCAAGGCCACCACCAGCGAGAAGCTCGGCTTCACCGGCCGTGGCGAAGGCATCGCGGCGCAGGCCGTGGCCCTGCTGGTGGCGCTGTGAGCGAGTTGCCGCGTGCGTTCGGCGCCGCGCCGTTGCAGGCGCGCATGCGCAGCACCGCCGAGGATTTCCAGGTCGACGAACTGCCCGCGTTCGCGCCCAGCGGCGAGGGCGAGCACCTGCTGCTGACCGTGCGCAAGCGCGGCATGAACACCGCCTTCGCCGCGCGCCGCCTGGCGCAGTGGGCCGGGGTGGCGGAACTGGCGATCGGCTACGCCGGCATGAAGGACCGCCATGCGGTCACCACCCAGCGCTTCTCGGTGCATCTGCCCAAGCGTGTGGCGCCGGCGCTGGACAGCTTGCAGGACGCGGATCTGCAGGTGCTGGAAGCGCACTGGCACAACCGCAAGCTGCCGCGTGGCGCGCTGGCCGGCAACGGCTTCGTGCTGGTGTTGCGCGAGGTGCGCGGCGAGCGCGGCGCGATCGAGACGCGGCTGGCGCAGATCGCCGCGCGCGGCATTCCCAACTGGTTCGGCGAACAGCGCTTCGGCCGCGATGGCGGCAACGTCGGCGCCGCGCTGGCGATGTTCGGCGGCCGCCGCGTGCGCCGCGAGCAGCGCTCGCTGCTGCTGTCGGCGGCCCGTTCGGAGCTGTTCAACCGGGTGCTGGCCGCCCGCGTGGCCGCCGGCAACTGGGACAGCGCGCTGGACGGCGAAGTGTGGATGCTCGACGGCAGCCGCAGCGTGTTCGGTCCGGAGCCGTGGTCGGAGGCGCTGGCCGAGCGCTTGCAGCGCTTCGACATCCATCCGTCCGCGCCGCTGTGGGGCGCCGGCGAGCTGCGCAGCGCCGAGGCGGCGCGTGCGCTGGAACTGGCGGTGCTGGACGAGGCGGTCGCGCAGCGCCTGCGCGACGGCCTGGAGCGCGAGGGCCTGAAGCAGGAGCGGCGGGCGACCCGCCTGCGCGTGGCCGACCTGCAATGGCGCTGGCTGGACGGGCAGGACGACGCGCTGGAACTGCGCTTCGCATTGCCGCCGGGCAGCTACGCCACGGCACTGCTGCACGAACTCGGCCAGGTCGAAGAGGCGCCGCAGGCCTCCACCGAGGCCTGAGCGCAGCCGACGCCTGCCGCGTCGGTCGCGACAACGCGTGCTAGAACCGATAGCTGCCGGTCAGCAGCAGGCTGCGGCCGTCCGGCAGCGGCACGAAGGTCTCGTCGAACTCGTCGGCATACAGTCGCCGATCGAAGACGTTGCGCATGCCCACGGTCACGCCCCAGGTTTCGGTGCGATAGGACACGTTCGCGTCCACGCTGGCCTGCCCGGGAATCTTGAAATAGCCGCCGGCCAGGCGGCGGCCGAGGGTGTGATCGCGCGCCAGGATGCCGCCGGCCACGCCCCAGCCGCTCCAGCGGCTGTCCTGGAACTGGTAGCTGCTCCACAGGGTGAAACGGGTGCGCGGGACGCCGAGGGTCGGCGTACCGTCGCGCCGGCCGATGCGGGCCAGCGCCAGGCTGCTGCTCAGTTCCAGGCCGGGGGCGAGGGCGCCGACGAAGTCGAGATCCAGCCCGTGGTTGCTCTGGCTGTCGATCGGTCTGGCGAAGTACGACGGATGCGCCAGCACCAGGTCGAAGCTGCGGTCGACGGTGATCTGGTAGTAGGCGGCGCTGAGCCGCGCCCGGTGCTCGAACAGATCGATCTTCGCCCCCGCCTCCACTTGCCGCGACAACGCGGGCGGCAATGGCCGGCCGTTCTTGCCGAGCACGGCACTTGGCGCAAAGCCGTTCATGGTGCTGGCGTACAGCGACGCCTCCGGGGTCAGCTTGTAGACCACGCCGACGTTGGGCACCCAGCGGCGCCGGCGCAACTGGCGCAGTTTGCCCTTGGCATCGTAGCTGGAAATCTCGTACGCCGAGCGGCGCAGCGCCAGCAGTACGTCCCAGCGTTCGCCCATGCTGATCTGGTCCTGCAGCAGGATGCCGCTCCGGCTCGACCACGGGCTGCCGGGGTAATGCAGGATCCCGCGCCGCGAATGCGGCCAGTGCACCGGACCCAGCCGCTCGTCGCCGAACACGTCGTAGCGGTTGCGGTGCATGCGGATGAAGTAATCGCTGCTGCCCAGCCGCGCGCGCGTGTAATCCAGGCCCAGGGTCACGGTCTGCCGCAGCGGCCCGTCGCCGAAGCTGCCGACCAGGTCGTTCTGGATGGTGTAGTACGCCGTCGTATTGCGGTACGCCTCGGCATAGGCGCGCACGGCGCCCTTCGGCGAAGGCGACAGCATGCCCCAGTTGCGCGCGTCGATCGCCTGGGTCACGTACTGGCCGCGGCTGCGCAGTTGCCAGCGGTCGCTGAGCCGCTGATCGAACAGGTAATAGGCGCGCTGGGTGCGGTAGGCGGTATGGTCCTGTGCGTTGCCCAGGCGCAAGCTCCTGGGCGTCATCGCCGACACGCGGTTGCGCAGCAGCAGGGCATGGTCGGCGGCCGGCTGCCGATCGGTCACGCGCTGCACGCCGAGCACCAGGCGGTTGTCGTCTCCCTGCCAGGCGATGGACGGCGCCAGGTAGGCGGCATTGCGCGGGCCGTAGCCTTGCGCCGTGGAATCGGCATGCTGGCCGGAGACGACGAGCCGATAGCTCAGCGGCGTGGCGCCGATCGGTCCGGTCGCATCGAGCCCGGCCTGCACGTCGCCGCGCTCGCCGAGGACGTAGCTCAGTTCGCGCTTCGGTGTGCGCAGCGGTTGCTTGGTGACGACGTTGATCAGTCCGCTCATGTCGCCGCCGTTGCTGTCGCCGAGGATCGATTCCGGGCCCTTGAGCACTTCGACCCGCTCCACGCCGATCATCGGCGGGTAGCCGCCGAGGCCGACGAAGCTGTTCGGCATCCCGTCGGTCATGCCGTTGCCGGTGTAGATGCCGCGGATCTTGAACAGCGGCGCGCGCAACGGATTTTCGATCTGCTGCACGCTGGCCACGTTGCGCAGGGCGTCGGCGACGGTGCGCACCTGTTGCGAGGCCAGCAGATGCGGAGCGACCACATTCACCGACTGCGGCACGGCGATGGAATCGGCGGCGTAACGCAGCGCGTCGCTGGCATAGGCTGGCACGTCGCCCATGGCGTGATCGGTCAGCGCCGCGGCGTCGACCTGTTCCAGCAGCTTGGCTGGCGCGCCGGCGCGGTGCGCATCGGCGGCATCCGCAGGATCGACCGGCGCCGTGGCGGCGGGGGTGACCGCCACCGTGTTCGCATCGAGCATGCGGTACGCGAGCCCACTCGATTGCAGCAGGCGCTGCAGCGCCGCGTCCGGGGTGAACATGCCTTGCAGCCCGTCGCTGCGCATCCCGGCCAGGGTCGGGCTGGCGGTCAGCACCTGCACGTTGGCCTGCTTGCCGTACGCGATCAGCGCCGTGGACAGCGCCTGCGGCGGGATCGAGAACCCGATCTGCCGTGCGTCGGGCGCGAGTGGCACGGCGAGGGCAGGGGGGCAGGGTGCGAGCTGCAATGCCAGGCTGCCGCAGATGATCAGTCGCCTCAGCCCACGCACTGCCCGTCGCCCCCCAGCGGAAGCGCGAATTATGCCACGCGCGGCGACGTCGACGCGGGGGCGCCCGCCGCCCCTAAGCCCGGGCGGCGCGCGGTATCGCCTAACGGCGGCTCAGCACGATCTCGTCCTTGCCCTGGCGCACCCGCAGCGGGAACACCTGCGGCAAGGCCTCGATCCACTGCGCGGTCGCCTGCGTGTCGACGGTGCCGGTGAAGCTCAGTCGTGCAAGCTCCGGGTCCGCCAGGCGCAGCGGCCGGTCGCTGTAGCGGTTGACCCGCGCGATCACCGTGTCCAGTGGCGTATCGACGAACTCCAGCCGGTGATCGCGCCAGGCGGTGGCCTGCGCCACGTCGATCTGGCTGACCTGCAGCGCGGGCTTGGCCGGATCGTAGGACACGCGCTGTCCGGCCACCGCTTCCAGCCCGCCGCTGCCGTCGGCCGGCACCTGGCCGGCGCCGTAGATGCGGACCCGGCCTTCGGTGACCGCGACTTCGACGCGTTCGCCGTCGCGGCTGACGTCGAAGGCGGTGCCCACGTCCAGGATCGACACGCCGCCGGCGTCGACCACGAACGGGCGCCCGGCGTGGTGCGCCACGTCGAAGAAGGCCTCGCCGGCGATCAGGTCCACGTGGCGCTGCGCGGCGCTGAAGCGGGTGCTCAGCCGCGAGGCGCCGCCGAGCGCGATCTTGGACCCGTCCGCCAGCACGATGTTCTGGTGGCGGCTGGTCGCGCTGCTGTAGACCTGGGTGAGCGGCGGCGGGTGCAGCTGCCGCCAGGCCAGAGCGCCGCCGAGCGCCAGCACGCCCACGCAGGCCGCGACCTGCAGCGGCCGCCAGCGCGAACGCGGCGGCGCGAACCTGCGCACCACCTCGTCCCGCGTTGCCGCATCGAGCGTCGCCAGGTCGCCGCCGAGCGCATTGATGCGTTCGAACGCCTGCAGATGCCGTGGGTCGGCCTCCGTCCAGTCCAGCCAGCGCGCCACGGTGTCCTCGTTGCTGTCGGGTTCGCGCAGCAGGGCCCACCAGCGCGCGGCGTCGTCGAGGATGTGTTGGTCGATGCCGCTGTCCATTACGGGATCTCCGCTTCGTCGAAGCGTTTGCGGCAATGCGCGAGCGCGTTGGCCACATGGTAGCGGACCATCCGTTCGCTCACGTTCATCGCCTTGGCGATCATGCCGAAGTCCTTGCCTTCGATCACGTGCAGCACGAAGGCGCGGCTGGTCTTTGCGGGAAGTTCCTTCAACGCCCGGGTCAACGCGCGCAGTTGCTCGCTGGCCGTGGCGTGCCGCTCCGGAACCGGCGGGAGCGGCAGATCGTGTTCCGGCAGCTCCACTGCGGCGTTTTCGCGGACCTTGCGCATGCGCAGCCGGTCCACCGCCAGGTTCGAGGCGACATGGAACAGGTAGGCGCGCGGCGATGCCAGCGCGTCGGGACGCTCAAGCGTCACGATGCGCATGTACGCCTCCTGCGCCACGTCCTGCGCGTCCGCCATCGAGCCGAGCTTGCAGTGCAGGAACGCGAGCAGGGCGCGGTGATGTTCCTTGAACAGCGCGTCGACCTGGTGCGCAGGCGCCTGCTCCGGCGACGGCGCGCCCTCGGTGTGCTCGGCCCGGCTCACGACTGCTGATGCTCCTGGAGGGAAGCGGCCGCGGCAGTATAGCCAGGCTCACTGGCCGCCACGCGACGCAGCACCGCAAGCGGCCGGCAGCGCCGCGGCCAGCAAGCCTTCCGCATGCGTCCGCAATGCCTCGCGGCGGCGAAACGCCGAGCGGTGCTGGCTGGGTACATCGGCTGCGGTCTTGCGTGCTGGGGTCAGCGGCAGCGCGAACCAGCCATCGACGATGGGCGTACCGCCCTGCTCGATCCAGAACGCGTCGTAGTCGGACAGGAACACGTCTCGCTTGCGCTGCAGCGGATGCGCGCCATTGCAGACGGCGCGGATCGCGTGCGCGCCGAGGCGCTCGGCGAAGGTGCAGGCGAGGGACAGCATCAGTTGCTTGGGCCGCAGCCCGTGCATCTGCTTGGTCAGCGCGCGCACCACGTCGCGGGCGTCGGCACCCTTTGGGCCCTGCAGGCAACCGATCAGTACCGTCGGATGGGCGTCGTCGCCGGTCACGGTCAGCACCAGGCGATACAGTTCGCGTCCCGCCGCGTCGCTGAGCTGCAACCAGAGCTCGCCTTCGCAGCTCATCGGCGCCGGCGGCAGCAGCGACAGCGTCAGCAGGCTGCCATCGTGCAGCGGCAGCGTCCCCAGGTCCGCCTGGCCTTGACGGTAGATGGCGTCGAACAACGCGGCCGGCAGGCGCTCGAGCATCAGGCGGTAGTGCTGCCGCAGGTGACGCAGCCGCGCCTTGCTGCTCCAGCGGGTATTGACGAAGCGGTGCAGGTGGCGCTCGAGCAGGCGCGGGTCGCGCTCGGCATAGCCACGCATGCGCGGATCGCGGCGCACTGCGTCGAGGAACCGCCCGTGCTCGGTCGGCATGCTCAACGCGCGCAGCAGGTACTTGGTCGCCTTGATCCCGCGCTGCAGGCGGTTGCCGTGCCAGTCGGTACGCCCCTGGAACGAGCCCAGGAACAGCGGCCACCACCGTGACGGTGCGGCATCGGCGCTCGGCCGGGGCGGCAGCGCAGGCCGGGCCAGGCGGGTCGGCGCCGTTTCGAACGCTGCGGCGCTCGCGGAAACGTCCACCAGATCAGTGGGTTGCAGGAAGAATTCGGTGGTCGCTTCGGTCACGTTCGGCTCGCAGAGGGACGGTGCTCTCTGACAAGACGTTTCAAGGGGCGAAAATTGAAATGGGTCCGCACGCGCGGTGCTCGGCCGCGTCCGCGGCGTCCCGGCCTGGCCGGATCTGCGTCATGCAGGCAGCGGGCGCGCGCGATAGCCGCGACGGGCGTTCCCGTTCACGCCGGTCGCGGTGAAGCCGCTCTTGCACGCGAATGACAGATCAGTGGGCGATGCCGGATTCGGCGGCGCCACGATCCGGCGCCCTCCACCTCGGCCAGTGCACAGATTCCCGATGGGGCCCGCGAGCCGCGGTGCCCGCGGCTGCGGCGCCGCTCAGCGCCGCGCCAGCAGCACCAGCATCGCGCCGGTGCCGCCTTGCGCGGTCGGCGCCGAATGGAAGGCCAGCACGTCGTTGCGCTGGCGCAGCAGGCGGTCCACCAGGTTCTTCAGCAGCGGCACGCCGCCCGATTGCAGGCCCTTGCCGTGCACGATCCGCACGCAGCCGAACTCGTGCGCGTGCGCCTCGGCCAGGAACTGGCGCAGCAGCGTCTCGGCCTGCGCCGCGGTGGCACCGTGCAGGTCCAGTTCGTCCTGGGCCGAGAACTGCCCATTGCGCAGGCGCTGGAACACCCGCGCCGGCAGATGCTCGCGGCGGTAGCTGGCCACGTCGCCGGCTTCCAGTGGCGTGCTCTGCCGCAGCAATTGCTGGAACTCGCCCTGCGCCTCGGCGTCGTCGCGTTCGGCCATGCGCGCGCGCGGCTTGGGGCGCGGCTTGGCATTGGCCGGCGGCGTCGCGTTGAGCGGGGCCACCTTGCCGATGGCCGCGCGGAACAGCGCGGCGGGATCTTCGTCGTCGGAATGCGCCATGCGCACAGCTTAGAGCGTGCGGCGCGGTTTGAGGTGAGCGCGGCGTTGCCGGCAGCGTCTGGCGTGCGGACCACTGCGCTGCGGTCGCACGGTGCGACGCCGCTCCAGTGCGCGGCGCGATGGCCGTCACCGCGGTCGTCGTCGCGCTGTCAGCGACCTGGCAGGGCGCATCCGGTATCATGCCCCCGGTTTTCGAGGAGCACCATGCGCGTATTAGTGAGCAACGACGACGGCGTCGACGCCCCCGGCATTCGCATGCTGGCCGAGCAGTTGCGCGGCGCCGGCCACGAGGTGACGGTGGTCGCACCCGACCGCGACCGGTCCGGCGCCAGCAATTCGCTGACCCTGGATCTGCCGATCCGGCTCAAGCGCATCGACCACTACACCTGCAGCGTCGCCGGCACGCCCACCGACTGCGTGCATCTGGCGCTCACCGGCATGCTGGAGTTCGACCCGGACATCGTGGTCTCCGGTATCAACAATTCCGCCAATCTCGGCGACGACGTGATCTATTCCGGTACCGTCTCGGCGGCGATGGAAGGCCGCTTCCTCGGCCTGCCCGCGGTGGCGGTGTCGCTGGTCAGCCACAACCACGACCCCAGGCATTTCCAGACCGCCGCACGCGCCGCGGTGGAGATCGTGGCCCAGCTCAAGGCCGATCCGCTGCCGGCCGACACCATCCTCAATGTCAACGTGCCCGACCTGCCGTGGCAGGAGATCAAGGGCTTCGAGGTCACCCGGCTCGGCAACCGCCACCGCTCCGAACCGTGCCTGCCGCAGACCGACCCGCGCGGCGGCACCGTGTACTGGATCGGCCCGGCCGGGCGCGAGCAGGATGCCGGCCCCGGTACCGACTTCCACGCGGTACGCACCGGCTTCATCTCGATCACCCCGATCCAGGTCGATCTGACCCGCTACCAGGCACTGGAAAAAGTCGCCAGCTGGGTCGGCGGCCTGACCGCCGCGCTGGGCCGCCCGGCATGACCCCGCGGTTGCGCCTGCAGCCGGAAGCCATCGGCATCGGCATGACCTCGCAGCGTGTGCGCGACCGCCTGGTCGAGCGCCTGCGCGAGGCCGGCATCCGCGACGAGAGCGTGCTCAACGCGGTGCGCACCGTGCCGCGGCATCTGTTCATCGACGAGGCGCTGGCCTCGCGCGCCTACGAGGACACCGCGCTGCCGATCGGCCACGGCCAGACCATCTCGCAACCGTGGGTGGTGGCGCGCATGACCGAGACGGTGCTGGAAGCGGCGCCGAAGAGGGTGCTGGAAGTCGGTACCGGCTCCGGCTACCAGGCGGCCATCCTGGCCGCGCTGGGTCTGGAAGTGCATACCGTCGAGCGCATCGGCGATCTGCTGCGGCAGGCGCGCAAGCGTTTCCGCCAGCTCGGCATGAACGTGCGCAGCAAGCACGACGACGGCCGCATCGGCTGGCCCGAGCATGGCCCGTTCGATGCCATCGTGGTCACCGCCGCGGCACCGGCGCTGGTCGATGCGCTGGTCGAACAGCTGGCTCCGGGAGGTTGCCTGGTGGCGCCGGTCGGCGGCCCGTCCGCGCAATCGCTGATCCGCCTGCGCCGTGCGGCCGACGGCCAGATCGAACAAGACGTCCTGGCGCCGGTGACCTTCGTCCCGTTGCTGTCGGGCATGCTGGATTGACCTTTCGGAGCCTCGCTGGATGAAGATTTTCGGGCCGTTGTACGAACGCGCCATCGGCTGGTCGCGGCATCGCCGCGCGCCGGCGCTGCTGACCGGGCTCAGTTTCGCCGAGGCCATCGTGTTCCCGGTGCCGCCGGAAGTGATGCTGGCGCCGATGTCGCTGGCGCAGCCGCGGCGCGCGCTGTGGTTCGCCACGCTGAGCTTGCTCGGCTCCCTGGCTGGCGCGCTGATCGGCTACCTGCTCGGGCATTTCGCCTTCGCCGCGGTGCAGCCGCTGATCGAATGGCTGGGCTGGACGCAGAAGATCGACTCCCAGGTCAGCCATCTGCGCGAGGTCATCGCCGAGTCGCCGTGGCGCGCGTTCTGGCTGTTGGTGCTGGCCGGTTTCACCCCGATCCCGCTGAAGATATTCACCTGGGCCTCAGGCATCGTCGGGGTGCCGCTGCTACCGTTCCTGGCGAGCATGCTGGTGGGGCGCGGCAAGCGCGTGTACCTGGTGGCCGGGGCGATCCGTCTCGGCGGGCCGCGCGCGGAAGCCGCGTTGCGCCGCTGGATCGAGCCGCTCGGCTGGGTCGCCTCGGCGATCCTGGCGCTGCTGGTGGTGTGGGTCATATGGAGAGCGAAGGTCGGATGAGCGTGGATCGGGTGGTGCGGAACGGCCTGCGTTGCGGCCTGGGGGTGCTGGTGGCGGTGGCGCTCGGCGCCTGCAGCAGCGCCACGGTGGTGCGCACGCCGGGCGGCGCGCCGGTGCGCGGCACCGCTGCTGCCTCGGCGCCTCGCGTGTCCGTGCCCAAGCCCGGAGTCAGCGCCACCGTTCGGCGCGGCGACACGCTGTACGCGATCGCCCGCGCCAACAACATCACCCCGCAGGACCTGGCCGGCTGGAACGGCCTGCAGCCGCCGTACACCATCTATCCGGGGCAGTCGCTGAAGCTGTATCCGCCGGGTGGGGCAGTCGCAGTGCGGCCCGGTAGCGGCCCGGTGACGCCGCCGGCCTCCGGTGCCGGCGCCGCCGCTCGGCCGCCGTCCGTTCCGGTGCCGGCGCCGGTCAGCAGCGGTTTCCCCTGGCGCTGGCCGGCCGATGGCGTGGTGGTCAGCCGCTTCGTCGGCGGCGAGGCGACCAAGCAGGGCATCGACATCGGCGGCAGCAACGGCGAGGCCGTGCGCGCCGCGGCGGACGGCGTGGTGGTCTATTCCGGCGCCGGCCTGGTCGGCTATGGCGAACTGATCATCGTCAAGCACAACGAACAGTGGCTGTCGGCCTACGGCCACAACCGCAAGCGCCTGGTCAACGAGGGCCAGAACGTCAAGGCCGGCCAGCAGATCGCCGAAATGGGCCACAGTGGCGCGGCGCGCGACATGCTGCACTTCGAGATCCGCTACAACGGCAAGCCGGTCGACCCGCTGCTGTATCTGCCGCCGAAGTAACCGGTTGCGTCGTTACGCGGGCGGATCCCCGGCCCGGCGCAGCGCGCCGGGCGTTCGCCGTTGGCGCGGCCCAGTGGGCCGCAAGCGCCGCCGGCTCACCCGCTACAACGGCAAGCCGGTCGACCCACTGCTGTATCTGCCGCCGAAGTAACCGGTTGCGTCGTTGCGCGCGCGGATCCCCGGCCCGGCGCAGCGCGCCGGGCGTTCGCCAACGGCGCGGCCCAGTGGGCCGCAAGCGCCGCCGGCTCACCCGCTACAACGGCAAGCCGGTCGACCCGCTGCTGTATCTGCCGCCGAAGTAACCGGCTGCGTCGTTATGCGGGCGGATCCCCGGCCCGGCGCCGCGCGCCGGGCGTTCGCCAACGGCGCGGCCCAGTGGGCCGCAAGCGCCGCCGGCTCACCCGCTACAACGGCAAGCCGGTCGACCCGCTGCTGTATCTGCCGCCGAAGTAACCGGTTGCGTCGTTACGCGGGCGGATCCCCGGCCCGGCGCAGCGCGCCGGGCGTTCGCCATCGGCGCGGCCCAGTGGGCCGCAAGCGCCGCCGGCTCACCCGGGGTGCCACCGTGCATGCATTCTTTTGTGGGAGGGGCTTCAGCCCCGACGCGCCGTGCTCGCATCGCGCGGCAGACGCCGCGCAGCGATCTGCAAGAGACGAAAGGAACGACAGGCGTCCTCTCTGCCTCGATCGCATGTTGTCCGCGGCGCGGCCAGGCCGTGGTTGAGGCCGCTGAGGTCAACGATGAGGAGGTCGCAGTGCCCGGCCCGCGACGCCTGGCTCAGCCTTCGAGCAGAAACCCCACCGCCACGCGCCGGCCTTCGGCGGCCAGCACGTTGTAGGTGCGCGCCGCAGCGGCATTGTTCATCACCTCGATGCCGATGCCGCGGGTCAGGAACAGCGCCATCACCGCCGCGGCGGGAAACACCTGGCGTTCGCCGGTGCCGAGGATCACCAGGGCCGGGTTGAGCTCCAGCAGCGGCTGCAGATGTTGCGGCTGCAGGTCGCCGGCCGGCGGGGCCTGCCAGTCCTCGACCAGGGTGTCCGGCGCGAGGACAAAGCTGCGGGTCAACAGCCGGTCGTTCACCTTGGCCTGGCGGCCGTCGGCCATGCGCAGGGCATAGGCGTAGTCGGGCAGGTCCTGGGTCAGTTGCATGAGGTCACCGGAGCGCGCTCAGGCGCGCGGCAGCACGATCTGCCGGTCTTCCTTGGCCGGGCGATACAGGATCGCGGTATGGCCGATGCGCTGCACTAGCACGCTGTGCGACTGCTCCACCAGGCTGCCGATGGCGGCGTCGCGGGCCTCGCGGTCGTCGCCGCCAACCTTCACCTTGACCAGTTCGTGGCGCTCCAGCACCTCGTCCAGTTCGGCCAGGAAGGCCGGGGTGACGCCCTTGCTGCCGATCTGCAGCAGGGGTTTGAGGTCGTGGGCCAGGCCGCGCAGGAAGCGGTTCTGGGCCGAGGTCAGGCTGATCGACATGCAGGTGGGAGCAGGGTTGGCAAGGGCGATCAGGGTATCATGGCCGCCCCTCCCGACCGTGCGTCCATGGCCACCCGCAGCAAAAGCAGCCAACGCTGGCTCCGCGAACATTTCGCCGATCCCTTCGTGAAGAAGGCCCAGGCCGAAGGCATGCGCTCGCGCGCGGCCTATAAGCTGGAGGAACTGCTGCAGCGCGACAGGCTGCTCAAGCCGGACATGGTGGTGGTCGATCTCGGCGCCGCGCCGGGCGGCTGGTCGCAGCAGGTGCGCAAGTCGATGGGCGACCGCGGTCGCGTGCTGGCCCTGGACATTCTGGAGATGCCGCCGCTGGCCGGCGTGGAGTTCCTTCACGGTGACTTCAGGGAGGACGCGGTGCTATCGCAATTCGAGGCCATGCTGGGCGATACCCCGGTGGACCTTGTGCTGTCGGATATGGCCCCCAATAAGAGCGGAATGGATGCGGTCGACCAGCCGCGGATGATGCATCTGGCGGAATTGGCGATGGCGTTCGCCGACAGCCACCTGAAGCCGAACGGCGCGTTCCTGATCAAGCTGTTCCAGGGCGTGGGGTTCGACGACTACATCCGCGACATGCGCCGCCGCTATGAGAAGGTGACCATCCGCAAGCCGGCCGCGTCGCGCAAGCGCTCGCCGGAGGTCTACGCCCTCGGACAGGGCAAGCGCGCCCAGATCAAGTAAGCTGAACGCAAGGCTGAATCCGCAATGCCACGCATCGAGACAGAGTTGAAGGGACACCGGAGCCAATGAGGATGAACGACTTGACCAAGAATCTGCTGTTGTGGGTAGTCGTTGCCGTCGTGCTGATGGTGGTGTTCCAGAGCTTCTCGCCGCGGCTCGCCGGCGGCGCGGGCACCGACAACGTGACCTACTCCCAGTTCCTGAAGGACGTGGACGCCGGGCGGGTGAAGTCGGTCGATTTCACCGATGCCACCAACCTGTCGGTCAACGCGATCCGCTTCAAGCGCGCCGACGGCAGCGAAGGCTCGGTGTACGGCCCGAGCGACGGCAAGCTGATCGACGTGCTGTACAGCAAGAACGTGGACATCACCCGGCAGAAGCCCGACAACGGTCCGGGCTTCTGGTCGCTGGTGCTGAACTTCCTGCCGGTCATCCTGATCATCGGCTTCTGGCTGTTCATCATGCGCCAGATGCAGGGCGGCGGCGGCGGTGCCAAGGGCGCGATGTCCTTCGGCAAGTCGCGCGCCAAGCTGCAGGGCGAGGACCAGATCAAGATCACCTTCGCCGACGTCGCCGGCTGCGACGAGGCCAAGGAAGAGGTCGGCGAACTGGTCGACTTCCTGCGCGATCCGACCAAGTTCACCAAGCTCGGCGGCAAGATCCCGCGCGGCGTGCTGATGGTCGGCCCGCCGGGTACCGGCAAGACCCTGCTGGCCAAGGCCATCGCCGGCGAGGCCAAGGTGCCGTTCTTCAGCATCTCCGGTTCGGACTTCGTGGAAATGTTCGTCGGCGTCGGCGCCAGCCGCGTGCGCGACATGTTCGAGCAGGCCAAGAAGCATGCGCCGTGCATCATCTTCATCGACGAAATCGATGCGGTCGGCCGCCATCGCGGCGCCGGCCTGGGCGGCGGTCACGACGAGCGCGAGCAGACCCTCAATCAGTTGTTGGTGGAGATGGACGGCTTCGAGGGCGGCGAGGGCGTGATCGTGATCGCCGCGACCAACCGTCCGGACGTGCTGGATCCGGCGCTGCTGCGCCCGGGCCGCTTCGACCGCCAGGTCGTGGTGGGCCTGCCGGACGTGCGCGGCCGCGAGCAGATCCTCAAGGTGCACATGCGCAAGCTGCCGCTGGCCGACGACATCGAGCCGATGGTGATCGCGCGCGGCACGCCGGGCTTCTCCGGCGCCGACCTGGCCAATCTGTGCAACGAGGCGGCCCTGTTCGCCGCGCGCGAGTCGGTCAAGGAAGTGCGCATGGACCACTTCGACCGTGCCCGCGACAAGATCCTGATGGGTGCCGAGCGTCGTTCGATGGCCATGAGCGAGGACGAGAAGACGCTCACCGCCTACCACGAGGCCGGCCACGCCATCGTCGGCCGCCTGGTGCCCGAGCACGACCCGGTCTACAAGGTCACGATCATCCCGCGCGGCCGCGCGCTGGGCGTGACCATGTATCTGCCGGAAGGCGACAAGTACTCGATGAACCGTGTGGCGATCGAGTCGCAGTTGTGCTCGCTGTACGGCGGCCGCGTGGCGGAGGAACTGATCTTCGGTACCGACAAGGTCACCACCGGCGCGTCCAACGACATCGAGCGCGCGACCAAGATGGCGCGCAACATGGTCACCAAGTGGGGCCTGTCCGACGAGCTGGGGCCGATCGCCTACGGCGAGGAGGACGACGAAGTGTTCCTGGGCCGTTCGGTGACCCAGCACAAGAGCGTCTCCGACGACACCGCGCGGCGCATCGACGAAGTGGTGCGGTCGATCCTCGACAAGGCGTATGCGAAGACCACGCAGATCCTCACCGAGAATCTGGACAAGCTGCACACCATGTCGCAGCTGCTGCTGCAGTACGAGACCATCGACGCGCCGCAGATCGAGGCGATCATGGAAGGCCGCGATCCGCCGCCGCCGATGGGCTGGAACAAGTCCGGCAAGGACGGCGGCAACAACGACAAGGGCAATTCGCGTCCGCTGCCGCCGATCGCCGGGCCTGCCGAGCAGGTGTAAGCGCAGGAGCGCCCTTCAAGCGTCGAAAAGCCAGGGAGCGATCCCTGGCTTTTTTATTGGCGGCGGTGCGGGGCCGGTCGCATCGGCTCATGCCGACTCGCCGCCTGGGTGCGCGTGGGCGACAATGGCACTGCGCTGGCCGCAGGTTGCTGCGTCGATGCGGTGTGCCGCGGAAACGTCGCGCACGCCGCTGCCGCCATGCGTGTGTCGCCGATGCCGCATGGCGCTGTGCAGCGCCATTCCGCCGCCGGCCACGGCCACTACCAGGAGACTCACCGATGTTCGACACCTCGCCCAGCCTGCAGTGCGGCGCCCACCGGCTGCTGCTCGATCGCCCGCGGGTGATGGGCATCGTCAATGTCACCCCGGATTCGTTCTCCGACGGGGGCGCCCACGCCAGCGTGGACGCGGCGGTGGCGCACGGCCTGCGCCTGGCCGGGGAGGGCGCCGACGTGCTGGACATCGGCGGCGAGTCGACCCGTCCGGGCGCGACGCCCGTGCCGGTGGAAGAAGAACTGCGGCGGGTGATTCCGGTGATCGAGCGGCTGGCCGCGCAGACCGCGCTTCCGTTGAGCGTGGACACCTTCAAGCCGGAGGTGATGCGCGCCGCGGTCGCGGCGGGCGCCGGCATGATCAACGACGTGCAGGCCCTGCGCCAGCCCGGCGCACTGGACGCTGCCGCGGAACTGGGGGTGCCGGTGGTGCTGATGCACATGCCCGCCGATGCCTATGCCGCCGGCAGCGCGCCCGGCTACGACGACGTGGTCGGCGAGGTGCACCGGTTCCTGGCCGAGCGCATCTTCGCCGCGGAGATGGCCGGCATCGACAAGCGACGCATCCTGGTCGACCCGGGCTTCGGCTTCGGCAAGAGCACCGCCGACAACCTGCAGTTGCTGGCCCAGTTGGCGCGGTTGGTCGAGCTGGGCGTGCCGGTGCTGGCCGGCTTGTCGCGCAAGCGCAGCATCGGCGAGCTGACCGGGCGCGAGGCGCCGGAGCAGCGGGTGGCCGGCTCGGTCGCCGCGCATCTGCTGGCTGCACAGCGCGGTGCCGCGCTGCTGCGCGTGCACGACGTCGCTGCCACCGTCGACGCGCTAAAGGTCTGGCAGGCGCTGCAGGCCGTGCCGTTGCCGCGCGCCGCCACAGCGTCGGCCGCGGCGACGATCCGCTGGCCGGACGAGGACTGATGGCGGCCGACCGCCGCCCGCGCGCGATCGCGCTGATGGGCCCGACCGCCTCGGGCAAGACCGCCGCGGCGATCGCCCTGGCCGAACGTTGCGGCGGCGAGATCGTCAGTGTCGATTCGGCGCTGGTCTACCGTGGCCTGGACATCGGCGCGGCCAAGCCCGATGCCGCCGAGCGCGCGCGGGTGCCGCACCATCTGCTGGACCTGCGCGATCCCTGGCAGACGTATTCGGCGGCCGAGTTCGCCGCCGACGCGCGCGCCGCGCTGCAGGCGATCGTGGCCCGCGGCCGCCTGCCGATCCTGGCCGGCGGCACCGGCCTGTACTTCCAGGCGCTGCTGGAAGGGTTGGCGCCGATGCCGGCGGCCGACCCGCAGCTGCGCGCGGCGCTGGCCGCGCAGGCGCATGCCGAGGGTTGGGCGGCATTGCACGCGGAACTGCAGCGGATCGATCCGTTGGCCGCGCAGCGCATCCGCCCCGGCGACGCGCAGCGCATCCAGCGTGCGCTGGAGGTGTACCGGCTCAGCGGCCGGCCGATCAGTGCCTGGCAGGCGGATCCGGGTCCGCCGCGGCTGCCGCTGCGGGTGCTGAAGCTGGTGCTGGCGCCGGCCGAGCGCAGTGTGCTGCACGGGCGCATCGAGGCTCGCTTCGACGCGATGCTGGGGCAGGGCTTCCTCGACGAAGTGCGCGCCTTGCGCGCGCTGCCCGGGATGCAGGCAGTGGCGCAGCCGCTGGCGCTGCCGGCGGTGCGTGCGGTCGGCTACCGCCAGGCCTGGGAGTACCTGGACGGCGTCGGCGATGCGGCGGACTTCCGTGTCCGCGCCATCGCCGCCACCCGGCAGCTGGCCAAGCGCCAGCTCACCTGGCTGCGCGGCGAGCAGGATGCGCGCTGGTTCGACCCGGCGCGCGACGCCGGGCGCCTGCAGGCGGCCCTGGACGCCTTCCTCGGCTGATCGGGCGCCGCCGCGCTGTGCTGGCGCCCGCGGTTGTGTAACATCGACGTTCCGGACCACGGCAGGGGAGCTGCAGTGCCGTCCCGGACAATAAAAACAATAATTTGGGAGTGAAGCATGTCCAAGGGGCAATCCTTGCAGGATCCTTTCCTCAACGCGTTGCGTCGCGAACGGGTCCCTGTCTCGGTGTATCTGGTCAACGGCATCAAGCTGCAGGGCACGATCGAGTCGTTCGATCAGTTCGTGGTCCTGCTGCGCAATACCGTCAGCCAGATGGTCTACAAACACGCCATTTCCACCGTGGTGCCGGCGCGCAACGTGCGCGTGGGACCGGGCGGCGGCTATGTGCAGCAGAACGAAGGTGGCAGTGCGGGTGATGATGAAGTCGAGTAGTACCGTCACGAAGTGCGGAGCCGCGGGTGTTTGATCGGTCCCGCCGCGGCGAACATGCACTGCTGATCCAGCCCTACGCGGGCGGTCCGTTGGAAGACGATGTGCTGGAGGAGTTCGCCGACCTGGCGCGCTCGGCCGGTGCCAGCATCGCCGCTACCGTGACTGCGCGCATCGACAAGCCGAGTCCGGCGACGCTGATCGGCAGCGGCAAGCTGGAAGAGGTCAAGGCCGCCGCCGACGCCAGCGGTGCCGACTTGGTCTTGGTCAACCACGCGCTCAGCCCCGGTCAGGAGCGCAACCTGGAGAAATACCTGGAGCGGCGCGTGATCGATCGCACCGGGTTGATCCTGGACATCTTCGCCCAGCGCGCGCGCAGTCACGAAGGCAAGCTGCAGGTCGAACTGGCCCAGTTGCGGCACATGGCCACCCGGCTGGTGCGCGGCTGGACCCACCTGGAGCGCCAGCGCGGCGGTTCGATCGGCCTGCGCGGCCCCGGCGAAACCCAGCTGGAAACCGATCGCCGCCTGCTGCAGAAGCGGGTGGAGCAGTTGCAGAAGCGGCTGGAGAAGGTCGAGGTGCAGCACACCCAGATGCGCCGCGCGCGGGTGCGTAGCGAGCTGCCGCGGATCGCGGTGGTGGGCTACACCAACGCCGGCAAGTCGACCCTGTTCAACGCGCTGACCGGCGCCGAAGCCTACGCCGCCGACCAGTTGTTCGCGACCCTGGACCCGACCGTGCGGCGCATCGCGCTGCCCGGCGGCAACGCGATGCTGGCCGATACCGTCGGCTTCGTGCGCAACCTGCCGCATGAGCTGGTGGCGGCGTTCCGCTCGACCCTGTCCGAGGCGCGGGAGGCAGACCTGCTGCTGCACGTGGTCGACGCCGCCGATCCGCTGCGCGAGGAGCGCATCGCCCAGGTCGACGAGGTGCTGCACGCGGTCGGCGCCGGCGAACTGCCGCAGTTGCTGGTGTTCAACAAGATCGACCGCATCGAGGGCGCCGAGGTGCGACACGATGCGCAGGACGGCGTGCCGGACACGGCGCGGCGCGAGCGGGTGTGGATCTCCGCGCGCGACGGCCGCGGCCTGGACCTGCTGCAGCACGTGCTCGGCCAGCGCCTGGGCCTGCGCCACGTGCAGGGCAGCCTGCGCCTGCCGCCGAGCGCCGGGCGCCTGCGCTCGCAACTGCACCAGTTGCAGGTGATCCGCAGCGAGCAGGCCGACGAGGACGGCTGGCTGCTGCAGGTGGACATCCCGATCACCGAGGCCGAGCGTCTGGCCGCCGCGGCCGACGGCGCACCGATCCGCGCGCTGCTGCCGCCGCGCGAGCAGGAGGAGTGGCAGCAGCGCTGAGTGCCGCGTCGACGCCGGCGTCGGCACGCTCGACGCCGATGGGCGGGCCGGCGTGGTCGCGGCCCATGCGCCGCGTTGGCTGACGGCCGGCCATCCGCCGGCACGCGCAGGCGCGACAGCCACGGCGAATTGGGCTACAAAGCGCACTGGTTTCCCGAGCTGTGCCATGACGCTTCCCACCGATTCGGATCTGCTGCAACAGGCCACCGCGCTCAGCGATCGCTTGCGCACCGCGCGCGAGCGCCTGGTCACCGCCGAAAGCTGCAGCGGCGGCTGGATCGCCAAGGTGATGACCGACGTCGCCGGGTCTTCGGCCTGGTTCGACTGCGGCATCGTCGCCTACAGCTACGAGGCCAAGCAGGCGCTGCTGGGCGTGCGCCCGCAGACGCTGGAGCACCACGGCGCGGTCAGTCGCGAGACGGTGATCGAAATGGTGTCCGGCGCGCTGGTCAATTCCGGCGCCAGCGTCGCGGTCGCGGTGACCGGCATCGCCGGGCCGGGCGGCGGCTCCGCGGACAAGCCGGTCGGCAGCGTCTGGCTGGGCTGGAAGCGCCGCGGCGGCTATGCCAGCGCGCAATTGTTCCAGTTCCCGGGCGACCGCGACGCGGTGCGCCGGCAGACCGTGGCGGCGGCCCTGCGCGGCCTGGACGCGTTGCTGTGATCGTGGCCGCGCGCCTTCCCCGAGGATGAGCGCGATGTGGGAGGCGTTGAGCACCGTCCGCGACCTGGGACGCCTGCAGGAAATCGCCTCGGTGCTGATCCGCTACGGGTTCGGCGACGTGGTCCGGCGCATCGGCATGGCCGACGTGCTGGAGCGCGCCGGGCGCCTGCTGCACTGGCACAACGCCGAGGAGATGCTGCGCATGTCGGCCCCGCAGCGGGTGCGGCGCGCCCTGCAGGACCTCGGCCCGACCTTCGTCAAACTGGGCCAGGTGCTGGCCACGCGCGTGGACCTGCTGCCGCCGGAGTGGATCGACGAACTGGGCGAACTGCAGAACGCCGCGCCGGCGCTGGACTATCCGCAGATCCTGCCGCAGCTGATCGAGGCGCTCGGCGAGGCGCCGACGGCGATCTTCGCCGAGGTCGAGGAAACCCCGCTGGCCGCCGCCTCGCTGGCGCAGACCCATCGCGCCCGGCTGCACGACGGCACCGCCGTGGTGATCAAGGTGCGCCGCCCCGGCATCCGCGAGGTGATCGAGGCCGACCTGCGATTGCTGGCGCGGCTGGCGGAGATCGTCGAAGCGCGCGCGCCGGACCTCAAGCGCTATCACCCGGCCGCGGTGGTGCACCAGTTCACCCTGTCGCTGCGCCGCGAGCTGGATTTTGCCGGCGAATGCCGCAATGCCGAGCGCATCGCCGCCAACTTCCAGGGACACGACGAGATCGTGATCCCGCGGGTGCACTGGCAGTGGACCTGCGAAACGCTCAATGTGCAGGACTTCGTCGACGGCATCGGCGGCCGCGACCTGGCCGCGGTCGACGCCGCCGGCCTGGACCGTCGCCAATTGGCGCGCACCGGCGCCGACATCGTGCTGAAGATGGTGCTGGAGGACGGCTGTTTCCACGCCGATCCGCATCCGGGCAACATCTTCTACCTGCCCGGCGAGCGCATCGCGGTGATCGACTTCGGTATGGTCGGGCGCATTTCCGAGCAGCGCCGTTACCAGGTGGTGCAATTGCTGCACGGGTTGGTCACTCAGGACGCCGAGGCGGTGGCCGACATCCTGCTGGAGTGGACCGACGGCGACGTCGAGGTCGACGAGGCGCGCCTGCACCTGGAAATCGCCGCCTTCGTCGACCAGTACCGCGGCGTGCCACTGAAGGACCTGCGGGTCGGCGCGATGCTCGGCGACGTCACCGCGCTGCTGCGCCAGCACGCGCTGGCGCTACCGGCCGACCTGGCGCTGATGATCAAGACCTTCCTGACCCTGGAAGGGGTCGGGCGCCAGCTCGATCCGGATTTCGACATGGCCGGCGCCGCCGCCCCGTACCTGGAGCGGGTGATGCTGCAGCGGTTCGCGCCGCGGGCGATGGCCAGGCGCGGCCGCCGCACCGTGCTGGGCGCGCTGGAACTGCTCGGCGACCTGCCGCGCGACACGCGCCGGCTGCTGCAGGCGGCACGGCGCGGGCGCCTGCAGTTGAACGTGGAGACCGGCTCGCTGAAGGGCTTCGGCGACCAGGTCAACCGCGCCGCCAACCGCCTGACCATGGGCATCGTTACCGCCGCGCTGATCATCGGCTCGTCGATCGTGATGAACAGCGTCGGCGGCATTTCCAGCCGCTGGCTGTTGGCGATCGGTGTCTGCGGCTTCGTCGGCGCGGCACTGTCGGGGGTGTGGATCCTGTTCTCGATCTGGCGCAGCGGGCGCTGAGCGGGGCGCATGCTCTCGAGCACGGTTCGCCGGAAGCTGAGGCGGCTGGTCCGCAGGCATCGCCCCGCTTCACAGGAGTGTCGGCGCGCACGCGATCCCTTGTGGGAGGGGCTTCAGCCCCGACGCGATGCACTCGAATCCCCCGGTACACATCGCACTGACGCTGTGCGGGGTCCAAAAAGGCCTCCAGGATCAGAAGCCGCGCGCCTGCCGACGACGGCATTGCGGGCGGTCGCGCGGAGCATCCATCACTGGCGGCAGCGAAGCGCGCCGGCACTCCAGGCCCACACGCCAGTTGCTCGCCAGCTGATTTAGTAGTATTACTACTAACCATGGACCTGACCGAAACCCAGCAGGCGATCCTCGACCTGATCGCCGAGCGCATCGAACACGACGGCGTGCCGCCGTCGCAGACCGAGATTGCCCGTGCCTTCGGCTTCAAAGGCGTGCGCGCGGCCCAGTACCACCTGGAAGCGCTCGAACAGGCCGGCGCGATCCGCCGGGTGCCCGGGCAGGCGCGCGGCATCCGCCTGCTGGGTGGGGCGGCCGCTCCGGCCCCCGCGCCGCAGGTGGACAGCGCCGACGTGCTGCGCCTGCCAGTGCTCGGACGTGTCGCCGCCGGCCTGCCGATCGGCGCGGACATCGGCTCCGACGACTTCGTGGTGCTGGACCGGGTGTTCTTCTCGCCGGCCCCGGACTACCTGCTGAAGGTGCAGGGCGATTCCATGCGCGACGAAGGCATCTTCGACGGCGACCTGATCGGCGTGCACCGCACCCGCGATGCACGCTCCGGGCAGATCGTGGTGGCGCGCATCGACGAGGAGATCACGGTCAAGCTGCTCAAGATCGGCAAGGACCGCATCCGCCTGCTCCCGCGCAACCCGGACTACGCACCGATCGAGGTGCTGCCGGACCAGGAGTTCGCCATCGAAGGCCTGTACTGCGGCCTGCTGCGCCCCAACCGCTGATGCCGCGCGTGGAACAGGGCATGCACTACAGCGCCGGCCGGACTTTTCCGACCCCGGATATCGCCATTCGCCGCTGCCGTCGCCCGGTCCGGACGAATTATTTTCATCTCGCCACGCACTGTCTCAGTCCGTGCGATACCAGGCCCTTACATTGACCTCACTCCGCAAATCCTCCTCACCTTCCAAGGACACCACAATGGACGAGAACAAGAAGCGCGCGCTCGCTGCCGCCCTGAGCCAGATCGAGAAGCAGTTCGGCAAGGGCTCGGTGATGCGGATGGGCGATCGCGTCATCGAAGCGGTGGAAGTGATTCCGACCGGCTCGCTGATGCTGGACATCGCGCTGGGCATCGGCGGCCTGCCGAAGGGCCGCGTGGTCGAGATCTACGGTCCGGAATCCTCGGGCAAGACCACCCTGACCTTGCAGGCCATCGCGCAGTGCCAGAAGAACGGCGGCACCGCCGCGTTCATCGACGCCGAGCACGCGCTGGACCCGATCTACGCCGCCAAGCTGGGCGTCAACGTCGACGAGCTGCTGCTGTCGCAGCCGGACACCGGCGAGCAGGCGCTGGAAATCGCCGACATGCTGGTGCGCTCGGGCTCGGTGGACATCGTGGTGGTCGACTCGGTCGCCGCGCTGACCCCCAAGGCCGAAATCGAAGGCGAGATGGGCGACCAGTTGCCGGGCCTGCAGGCGCGCCTGATGAGCCAGGCGCTGCGCAAGCTCACCGGCAACATCAAGCGCTCCAACACCCTGGTGGTGTTCATCAACCAGTTGCGCATGAAGATCGGCGTGATGATGCCGGGCCAGAGCCCGGAAACCACCACCGGTGGCAACGCGCTGAAGTTCTACGCCTCGGTGCGTCTGGACATCCGCCGCATCGGCGCGATCAAGAAGGGCGACGAGATCATCGGCAACCAGACCAAGATCAAGGTCGTCAAGAACAAGCTGGCGCCGCCGTTCAAGCAGGTCGTCACCGAAATCCTCTACGGCGAGGGCATCAGCCGCGAGGGCGAACTGATCGACATGGGCGTGGAAGCCAAGCTGGTCGAGAAGGCCGGCGCCTGGTACAGCTACGGCAGCGAGCGCATCGGCCAGGGCAAGGACAACGCCCGCGGTTACCTGCGCGACAACCCGCAGGTCGCGGCCAAGCTGGAAAGCGAGCTGCGCGAGAAGTTCCAGCCCACGGAAATCGCCCCGAGCGAGGCCGAGGCGGAAGACGACGACGCGTAATGGTTTTCTGCCGGGGGAGCGGTGGAGTCAGTGCCGCTCGTCTCCCTCGGCAGTCTTGAGCAAGCCAGGAGGGCGCGCGCCAGGGACGGCGCATTTTGAATGGGGTGGCATCGCCCATGAGCGACGAACAGGCACAAGAAGCACCACGTCGGCGTCGCCGGCAACCGGAACAGACGCCGCTGCAGAAGGCGCTGGGTCTGCTGGTGCGGCGCGAGCATTCGCGCAAGGAGCTGACCCGCAAGCTGCGTGCGCGTGGCGTGGAAGCCGACGCCGCCGCGGAGGCAGTGGAACGCCTGAGCGGCGAGGGCTGGCAGGACGACGGGCGCTTTGCCGAACTGCTGGTGCGCAGCCGCGCCGGGGCAGGGTATGGCCCGCTGCATATCCGTGCCGAGCTTGGGACCCACGGCCTGGACAGTGAGGCCATCGCCACCGCGATGGGGGCCTTCGAGGGCGACTGGACCGAAAACGCGCGCGATCTGGTCCGGCGCCGCTTCGGTACTGCCGGGGCGATGGACCTGCCGCAGCAGCGCAAGGCCGCCGATCTGCTGGCGCGGCGCGGTTTCGATGGGGACAGCATCCGCGCCGCGGTGCGCGACGCTGCGGAGGACTGAGCGGGCCGGGCCTGCTACCCTTGGCGAGTTGTCTTGTCCGGTTTCCGTGGCGCCCTCATCTACGAGGGAGCGCCAGGACGCCCGTCCGCTCGTCTATAGCCAGCCCATGAACGCACCCGCCAAATTCTCCACCTCCCAGATCCGCAGCGACTTCCTCGACTTCTTCAAGGGCAAGGGCCATACCATCGTGCCGTCCGCACCGCTGGTGCCCGGCAACGATCCGACGCTGCTGTTCACCAATTCCGGCATGGTGCAGTTCAAGGACGTGTTCCTCGGCGCCGAGAAGCGCAGCTATGTGCGCGCGGCGGACGTGCAGCGCTGCCTGCGCGCCGGCGGCAAGCACAACGACCTGGATTCGGTCGGCTACACCGCGCGCCATCACACCTTCTTCGAGATGCTCGGCAACTGGTCGTTCGGCGACTACTTCAAGAAGGACGCCATCGCCTGGGCCTGGGAGCTGCTGACCCAGGTCTGGAAGCTGCCGGCCGAGCGCCTGCTGGTCACCGTCTACCATACCGACGACGAGGCTTACGGCCTGTGGCGCGACATGATCGGCGTGCCCACCGAGCGCATCGTGCGCATCGGCGACAACAAGGGCGCGCCCTACGCGTCGGACAACTTCTGGCAGATGGCCGACACCGGCCCCTGCGGCCCGTGCACCGAGATCTTCTACGACCACGGCGCGCACATCGCCGGCGGTCCGCCGGGGTCGCCCGACGAGGATGGCGACCGCTTCATCGAGATCTGGAACCTGGTGTTCATGCAGTTCGACCGCCAGCCCGACGGCACCCTGGTGCCGCTGCCGGCCCCCTGCGTGGACACCGGCATGGGCCTGGAGCGCCTGGCCGCGATCCTGCAGCACGTGCACACCAACTACGAGATCGACCTGTTCCAGACGCTGATCCGAAAGGCCTCCGAGCTGACCGGCACCGCCGACCTGGAGAACAAGTCGCTGCGCGTGATCGCCGACCACATCCGTGCCTGCGCGTTCTTGATCGTCGACGGCGTGCTGCCGTCCAACGAGGGCCGCGGCTACGTGCTGCGCAGGATCATTCGCCGCGCCCTGCGCCATGGCTGGATGCTCGGCGTGCGCCAGCCGTTCTTCAGCAAGCTGGTGCCGACCCTGGTGGAGCTGATGGGCGAGGCCTATCCGGAGCTGGCCGCCGCCCAGGACACCGTGCTGCGCGCCCTGCAGGCCGAGGAAGAGCGTTTCGCCGAAACCCTCGATGCCGGCATGAAGATCTTCGAGGACGTCGCCGCCAAGGCGCAGGGCGGGATCATCGCCGGCGAGGACGCCTTCCGCCTGTACGACACCTACGGCTTCCCGTTGGACCTGACCCAGGACATCGCCCGCGAGCGCGATCTGCGCGTGGACGAGCAGGGCTTCGAGACGGCGATGGACGAGCAGCGCCGACGCGCGCGCGAAGCCGGCAAGTTCGGCGGCGGCGTGCAGTTGCCGGCGGACCTGGTGGCGACGCTGGCCCCGACCGTGTTCCTGGGGTACGACAGCCTGCAGGCCGACGGCCTGCGCGTGGTCGCCCTGCTCAAGGACGGTCGCCCGGTGCAGTCCGCCCAGGCCGGCGACGCGGTGATCGTACTGACCGACAAGACCCCGTTCTATGCCGAATCCGGCGGCCAGGTCGGCGATCTCGGCACACTGACTGCCGCCGGCATCCGGGTGACGGTCACCGACACGCAGAAGTTCGCCGGCCAGTTCCATGGCCACGTCGGCACCCTGGAAGAAGGCAGCCTGAAGCTCGGCGACGTGCTCGCCGGTGAGGTCGATGCCGAGCGCCGCGGCGCCACCATCCTCAATCACTCGGCGACGCACCTGCTGCATGCGGCCCTGCGCGAGGTACTGGGCACCCACGTCCAGCAGAAGGGCTCGCTGGTGGCGCCGGATCGGCTGCGCTTCGACTTCTCGCATTTCCAGCCGATCGGGGCCGAGGAACTGGCGCTGATCGAGCGCAAGGTCAACCAGCAGGTCCGCGCCAACAATGCGGCCGAAGTGCACCAGATGGGCATGCAGGAAGCGCTGGACTTCGGCGCGATGGCGCTGTTCGGCGAGAAGTACGGTGAGCGCGTGCGCGTGCTGAAGATGGGCGACTACTCCACCGAACTGTGCGGTGGCACGCACGTCGGCCGGACCGGGGACATCGGCCTGTTCAAGATCACCAGCGAAGGCGGCGTCTCTGCCGGCGTCCGCCGCATCGAGGCGGTGACCGGGCAGGGCGCGCTGGACTACGTGGCGGCCGAGGAGGCCCGGCTGCGCGAGGCGGCCGGCCTCGTCGGCGGCAACAGCCACGACGTGGTCGACAAGATCCGTCAGCTCGGCGACCGCTACAAGCGCCTGGAGCGGGAGCTGGAGGCGCTGAAGGCCAAGCTGGCATCCGGCGCCACCGCCGACCTGGCCGGCTCGGCGATCGACGTGGCCGGTGTGAAGGTCCTCGCCGTGCGACTGGAAGGCTTCGATGCCAAGGCCCTGCGCGAGGCGATGGACCGTTTGAAGCAGCAGCTGGGCGATAGCGTGATCGTCCTGGCCGGCGCCAGCGAGGGCAAGGTCGCCCTGGTCGCCGGCGTGAACGGCAGCCCAATGGGACGGGTCAAGGCCGGGGAACTGTTGAGCCATATCGCCGGTCAGATCTCGGGCAAGGGCGGCGGCCGCCCGGACCTCGCCCAGGGTGGTGGCGAGGACGGGCCCGCCCTTGCCCCTGCACTCGCCGGCGTCCCCGCCTGGGTCAAGCAACATCTCCCCTGAACATCCGAACGCCGCGCCTTGCTGGCAGGGCGCGGCTTCCCGTAACATCACCCCTCTTTTCACTTTCATTATGGGGCGTGCCGCAGCGCGGGCGCCGTGCCGGTGAGACCCACCGGTTCCCTGGAGAATTCTAAAAATGTTGATCCTGACTCGCCGGGTAGGCGAAACCTTGATGATCGGCGATTCGGTCACCGTGACGGTGCTTGGGGTCAAGGGCAATCAAGTGCGTATCGGCATCACCGCGCCGAAGGATGTGGCGGTGCATCGCGAAGAGATCTACCAGCGCATCCAGCGCGGCGACGAGCCGAACTCCCACGGCGGCGGTCACGGCGATCAATCTGCCGATTGATGCGTCGAAAGGGTTTACCTGAGACCCCACAACCCGGTATTCTTCGCGCCCGGTCGCGGAATATCCGCAGCGCAGAAATCCGGAGTGATGCCCGAGTGGCTGAAGGGGCTCCCCTGCTAAGGGAGTATAGGGTCAAAAGCTCTATCGAGGGTTCGAATCCCTCTCACTCCGCCAGTGTCAAGAAAACGCCCGCAAATCAACGATTTGTGGGCGTTTTTCTTTTTCCCGACCTTGGACACTCGCTTGGACACTTCCGTGCGAGTAGCGCACTACCTCACGCGCGGCGAGACCGGCCGCTACTACGTTCGTTTGCGCGTTCCTGCTGACCTGTAGAAACAGTTCGGACGCAAAGTCTTCAGTGCAGCACCGACGTGATGTGCAACGGCGTCGTGCTGCTCCAGCGATGTCATGCTTGCCTCCGCGTGTCAGCATGGTGGCACGTGAGCGCTGACGCGCCTTGCAGGAGTTCGAGCAGACGGTATCGCGCATGTCTGTGCTCAAGGATCCTGTGACGAGCGCAGCGCCCTCAACGCTTTGCATGACGAAGTTCAGGGCCTGCGGCTGCGTTCAAGCTTGTTCGCAACGGGCCGTTGAGGACGAAAGCAGGGCGATCGCTGCATCCCACATCGTCTGCTTTATCGCGTTCAGCCCGCTGCGCTATACAGGTGCTTGCAGCTCGTTTTGCCACGCAATCTAATCAATCGCGCAAGGGCCCAGTCCTGTTCGAGGCAGCGCAGCCAGCGCGCCCTGAAGCGCAGGCCATCTTGTCGGTGTCGATCGACCGTATCTCCGAGGTGTGTCCTTGTTGACGATGGACGTCAACCAAGTCGCGGGACCGCCCTTGTTTTTCGAGTTCACGCCGGGACACGCGCGACGACGGTGAACACGTTTGGGGATGCAGTGCTGCTTCATGTCGTTTCTCTGCGACGCATTGACGCTGCTCATCTCCCGTTCGTCGCGTATCGCTGCAAGGTCCACTCAGCAACGGTTGACTCGACGCTTCAATGCGATCGAAGTCCTTGCGTATGGAGGTCGCAAGCCCACGGTGCCTTTGAGTGAAGGGGGTGATCCATCGATTGATTCCCACGCATTGTCACGAAAAAATGTGCGTCGTTGCTGGATCGCGACGTTTCCTTCTTGCTCTGGTATGAGATGCAGTCACACAAGATCCGCTTCATCATCATCGCGTTGCTTTGCCTTGGCGTCACGATCGCCAGCGCTGTCACGTTTTTCAGCAGACCTTCGGCAGTGCCGACACATTTGGCTGAAGCCGATGGGACGGTTGAAAAGGTCGACGCAACGCAGCGAAAGGGACGGCTTCAAAGCGTGAACTTCACCCTCGCGCCCGCCGGCGATGCATTCGAGTACTCGAGTGTGCTGCCTGGCATCGATGCGCTGTAGGGGCGTCTCAAGGTGGGATCGCCGGTTCACGTCACCTTCGACGATGCGGACAGCAAGCGATCCATCTGGGGACTGCGCTTGGGCGATGACGTCGTCGTCACGCCTGAGCAGGCGCTCCAGGCCCGGCGCAAGAATGGCCGGTTTGGTGCCATGATCGGACTGATTGCTTTGCTTGGAGCGGGATACTTTCTGCATCGTGCTCGCAAGGCGTAGAAAGGCGGCCCTGACAGTCTCGGCGCCGCAGCGGCGCGCCGCCGAGTCTTGATCTGCCAACAAGAAAGACAAGCTGGACCAGTGGTCTTCGGCAAGAAACACGTTTTGCCGTGTTTCTGTTGCGGGCGGGCACGGGGAGCGGCCGCCTAACGCCGGAAATGGCGTTGGCGGCGCTGTGCAGGGCGCTTTCTTCAGCTGTCCGTGTCGAGGGTCATCATGATGTGGATGATTCTTCCATGTTCAAGCTGAAACGAGAGGCGCTTGTTCTTGGTCTCATAGGAGCGCCAGTGCTGGCCATCGCTGTCATCCGTGGTGCCTTGGCCATAGGTGCTGATCAACAGATTCTGCGTGTCGCCGATCGCGACACCTCTGGCCGTTCTGATCGCGGGTGCGTTGATCGTGATCTGCGCAATGACGTAGCTATCGATGTCGCGTCGCTCTTTTTGCCAGGAGAGGTTTGCCGTATAGATGTCAAACCCGGCATAGCGATGCTGGTAGTACTTGTAGCTGGTCTCCCCGGCGGGCACGTCTCCCACAAAACTCTCGCTGATCTGGGTGCCTGCCTGCATCCTGGCTTGTTCGCTCCAGCGTTCACCCAGGTCGAAGGAGTGGTTGTTGATGACTACGGCAAAGTCGCTTTCGGTTACTTCGACAGGTGCTGTTTGAGTTGCTGCCGCAGCAGCCATATCCGCCTGGGTGGCAGGAAGCAGAAGGAGAAGCAAGAACGCTGCTCTTCTGGGGGAGGTAATCGTGTGCATCGATGCTTTGAGTGGGGGCGGAAATATCAGGGGCGTGTGCGTGGTCGGGAGCCTGTACACATCCGGGGTTGTCAGATCACACAGTGCATTGCGCATGGCGAGTTTTTCGCGATGCAGGCGCAACGTGAGCGTCAGTATGGTGGGATGCATGGAGCGGCGCCATCGCTTCCGGACTCGCATGCACCAAACGACGTCAATCTGGTGCCTTCGCAACAGCTTCGCGTCGATGTGATCAGGCGTGTGGTGGACTGTTTGCGGGTCGCGGCCCGATGCGCTGCGCAATGTGGACTCGGATCGCGTTTGGGATGCGCCTACCAGCGCTGTCTCAATAAGCCGCTCCGGGGCGTGCCGTGTTCGATCGCCTTGCTGTCGCGGACTGGTTTCGTGGCAGCTTGTTGAACACTGCGCCGCGTCTCGCTACTCCAGTCCACCTATTGGTCGTCGCAGAGGCCTGTGTGCATTCCGTGGATCGGGCGCATCAGGCGAATCGACACCGAGTCGGCGAGGTGCAGGTCGCTCGCAAAAACTCCCCGCCATTGGCGGCAGGGGAGTACGAGAACCTGGAACTCAACCGCGCGCGTGGTCGCGCGCCTTGCCGACTTCGCTCTGTACCTTGCCGGCGTTCTTCTGCATCTTGCCTTCGACTTCCTTCATCTTGTTGCCTGTCACCTTGCCGGCGACCTCCTTGATGGTGCCCTTGATCTGGTTCTTGGCGCCTTCGGTGCGATTCTTGTCCATCGTTGACTCCGCAGTAGGGATGCCCTCAAGTGGGCATCGCCAAACTGCGCGCAGGCCGGTGGCGCGCAAGTGAAATTGAAAGGGTGCGCGCTCCACCATTTAGGTAGCGGACGGGTTGTATGCCGATGCGTGTAGCGACGATCACGCACGTCACGGTGCCCTGTCGGGCTGCCGTGCTCGGTACTGTTGACGCGGGAACACGAGCACGGCGACATGTCCTTTCATCTGTCTGCTGGCAGCGACGGCGTGGTCCGCAAGGGGGCACCGAGTGGCGGCGCTCGACCGCGCTGCGCGCTCAGTACCAGCCCAGATACAGGGTGGTTACGCCCCAGGTGTCGATCAGGCCGTGCGCGAGGATCATGGCCCACAGATTGCGCCTGGAACGCAGATAGACGTACCCAAACAGCATGCCGACCACGCCGGTCAGCAGGATGCCGGAGGTGCCCTGTGCGGCGTGCATCAGACCGAACACCACGCCACCGGCCAGCGCAGCGATCCAGCGGCCGCCGCGCAGGCGACCCAGCAGGGCATCGAGCTGATGCATGAGGAAGGCACGGAACACCAGTTCTTCACCAAGCGCCGCGCTCAGCCATGCTGCGCCGATCAGATGAAGGGTGGCGTCGACGTTGCCCTTCAGCGCGCCGTAGGTGCTGTAGTCAGTCTTGTGTCCCGTAATGGTGTCGATCAGCGGTTGCAGCACCGGTGTGATGAAGCCGACGGTCAACAACACCAGCAGCGCTGTCCAGCCGATCACGGACGCCAGGCGAGGGCGTGCGACGCCGCAGGCCTTGGAGGAGCGCGTTTCGATCCACACCAAGGAGAGACCGAGCAGGCCGACCACGGGCATGCGCCACGGAAACGGGAGCCATGCATAGGACGCCAGCGCGAGGATCGCGGCGCTGAGCACGATGCGCAGCAGCGGGTGACGCATGAAGGAGGTGTTGGACGTCGCGTGGGTGTTGCCTTGCGCGGAGTGCTGCATGCCTGGCCTGGAAGGAAGCGGGCATTCAGCCTAGCGAGCATGCGCCATCGAGCACTGTGCCAAAGGCCATGTAGACCAATGCAATGCGGCGCGTCGTAGGGAGCGTGCAGATGCCAGCATCGCGCGTCGCCCGCGGCAAGCGCTGGCGACGTAATACAGGCGCGGACGCGTCAGTCCGCGCGCAATCCGAAGTGGCGAGTGGCGACTATGCGCCCGCCGTCTGACACTCGAACACGCTGACGCTGCGCGGCGGCGCCAGGAACTCGCTGGCGCCGGCCGGCATGCTGTCGACCTGCAGCGCGTCGTCGGTGGACAGCACCAGCTTCCAGTGCAATTCCTCTTCCGAGGACGGCAGCACGAAGCTCACGCCCTCGTGGTAGGCGTTGATGACGATCAGCAAGGTATGGTCGTTGGCCAGTTCCTTGACGCCGGAGGTCTGCGCCTTGCCTTCCAACAACAGTCCGACCGAGCGTGCGCCGGCATCGGTCCAGTGCGCATCGTCCATCTCGGTGCCGCCGGGGTTGAGCCAGGTGAGGTCGCGAACGCCGGCTTCTTCGTTGTACTGGCCGTTGAGGAAGCGGCCACGGGTCAGGATCGGGTAACGCTGGCGCAGCGCGCTCAGCGCCTTGACGAAGGCGGTCAGGCGGCCCTCGGTGGGGTCGCGCTCCCAGTCGATCCAGGTGATCTCGTTGTCCTGGCAGTAGGTGTTGTTGTTGCCGCCCTGGGTTTGCGCGCGCTCATCGCCGGCGAGCAGCATCGGCGTGCCCTGCGCGAGTAGCAGCGTGGCCAGCAGATTCTTCATCTGCCTCTCGCGCAGTTGCAGGATGCCGGCGTCGTCGGTCTCGCCTTCGGCGCCGTAGTTGCAGGAGCTGTCGTGGTCCGAGCCGTCGCGGTTGTCCTCGCCGTTGGCCGCGTTGTGCTTTTCGTTGTAGCTGACCAGGTCGTGCAGGGTGAAGCCGTCGTGTGCGGTGATGAAGTTCACCGAGGCCCACGGTCGGCGCCCGCGGCGATCAAACAGGTCGGCCGAGCCGGTGAAGCGCGTGGCGAATTCGGCCAGCTTGCCTTCGTCGCCCTTCCAGAACGCGCGGGCGTTGTCGCGGAACTTGTCGTTCCATTCCGACCAGCCGGGCGGGAAGTGGCCGACCTGGTAGCCGCCCGGGCCGCAGTCCCATGGCTCGGCGATCAGCTTGACCTGCGACAGCAGCGGATCCTGGTTGCAGGCGTCGAGGAAACCGCCGCGCTGGTCGAAGCCGGTGGGTTCGCGGCCGAGGATGGTGGCCAGATCGAAGCGGAAGCCGTCCACGTGCATCTCGCCGGCCCAGTAGCGCAGCGAGTCGTTGACGAACTGGATCACCCGCGAGTTGCTCAGGTTGAGCGTGTTGCCGGTGCCGGTGTCGTTGATGTAGTAGCGCTTGTCCTCGGCCAGCCGGTAGTAGCTGGCATTGTCGATGCCGCGGAAGGAGAGGGTGGGGCCCAGCTCGCTGCCTTCGGCGGTGTGGTTGTAGACCACGTCGAGGATCACCTCCAGGCCCTGGCGGTGCAGCGCCTTGACCATGTCGCGGAACTCGTCGCGGTGGCCGCTGGCCAGGTAGCGCGACTTGATCGCGAAGAAGCCGAGCGTGTTGTAGCCCCAGTAGTTGCGCAGGTCCTTGTCGAGCAGGTGCTGATCGTCGAGGTAGGCGTGGACCGGCAGCAGTTCCACCGCGCTGACGCCCAGTTCCTTGATGTAGCGCAGCACCGGCTCCTGGGCCAGCCCGGCGCAGGTGCCGCGCACATCGTCCGGCACCTGCGGGTGGCGCATGGTGTAGCCGCGCACGTGGGTCTCGTAGACCAGGGTCTCGCTCCACGGCGTCATCAGGCGCTGGTCGTCCTCCCAGTCGTAGGTGTCCTCGACCACGACGCACTTGGGCATGAACGGCGCACTGTCGCGCTCGTCGAAACTGAGGTCGTCGTCCGGGTGGCCGACCGTGTAGCCGTACAGTTCGTCGGCCCAGATCAGGTCGCCCTCGAGTTCGCGCGCGTACGGGTCGAGCAGCAGCTTGTTGGGATTGAAGCGGTGGCCTTCGCTGGGTTCATAGGGGCCGTGCACGCGATAGCCGTAGCGCTGGCCGGGCTTCACGTCGGGCAGATAGCCGTGCCAGATTTCGTTGGTGTATTCGGGCAGGTCCAGGCGCGTTTCGGTGCCGGCCTCGTCGAACAGGCACAGCTCCACGCGCGTGGCGTGCGCCGAGAACAGCGCGAAGTTGGTGCCCTGGCCGTCGAACACGGCGCCGCGGGGGAAGGGGCGCCCTTCGCGGATGCGCGAGGGGGTGGCATAGGCGGCGCTGGTCGGGTGGCGCATCGGCAGGCTCTCGGCCGGCACGCCGGCAGTAGGGGAGGGAGAGCGGAAGCATTGACGTGGAGGCCGTGCAGGACGCGTTACGGGGTGCCGAGGATGGCGTGAGGATGCGGGCATTGCCGCGAATGCAGCGACCCACGCAGCGACGCCGTGGCGCCGCTGCGTGGGCGGATTTCGCGAGACCGTCGCGGCCCGGTCCAGTGGGCCGCGGGCGCGACCTGGCCTGACCTGCTCAGCGCGGCAGGTCGAACAGCAGGAACTCGCTGTCCTGGGCATCGGCGAACTGCAGGCTGGCCTCGTCGACCGCCTGGACCGCGTCGCCGGCCTGCAGGGTCTGGCCGTTGACGCTCAGCGTGCCGCGCACCACCTGCACGTAGGCGCCGCGCCCGGCCGCCAGCGGGTAGTCCAAGCGCGCATCGCCGTCGAGGATCGAGGCGTAGATGCGCGCGTCCTGATGGATGCGCACCGCACCGTCCTCGCCCTGCGGGGCGGCGATCAGGCGCAACTGGCCGCGCTTGCTGTCCGGGGCGAAGTGCTTCTCCTCGTAACCGGGATCGATCCCGGCGCGCTCGGGCATCACCCAGATCTGCAGGAAGTGCACCGGCTCACTGGCGGAGTGGTTGAACTCGCTGTGGGTGACGCCGGAGCCGGCGCTCATGCGCTGCACGTCGCCGTAGCGCAGCACCGACCCGTTGCCCATGCTGTCCTTGTGCTCCAGCGCGCCCTCGACCACGTAGGAAAGGATCTCCATGTCGCGATGGGCGTGGGTGCCGAAGCCCTGGCCCGGCTGCACGCGGTCCTCGTTGATCACCCGCAGCGGCCCGAAGCCCATGTGGCGCGGGTCGTGGTAGTGGCCGAAGGAGAAGGTATGGCGCGAGGACAGCCAGCCGTGTTCGGCGCGGCCACGGGTGTTGGCGGGGCGGATCTGCAGCATGGGAGGCTCCTTGGTGGCGTTGATGTGCAAGTGGATCGAAAGCGCCGGTCGGCATGATTTCGCGAGAGCTCCGGCTTGAAAACAAGTATCGGTGCTGTCGCCGGGTTTGAAAAACGGATAGATTCGGCATCCATCATCGAAAAATTCGAATGCTCAAGCTCAGCCTCGATGCCCTGCAGATCCTCGACGCCATCGACCGTCGCGGCTCGTTCTCGGCCGCCGGCAAGGCGCTGCACAAGGTGCCGTCGACCATCTCCTACACCGTCGCCAAGCTGGAGGAGGACCTGGGCGTGCAACTGTTCGAGCGGATCGGGCCAAAGGCGGTGCCGACCGCCGCGGGGGCCGAACTGCTGCGCGAAGGCCGTCACCTGCTGCGCGCCGCTGGCGACCTGGAACTGCGCGTGCGCCGCGTGGCCTCCGGCTGGGAGACCGAGTTCGCGCTGGGCCTGGATGCGGTGTTCGCGCCGGAATGCCTGGCGCAGGACATGGCGGCGTTCTATGCGGTTGCCGACCAGACCCGGCTGCGGGTGGTGCAGGAATCGCTGTCCGGCACCTGGGAGGCGCTGCTGGACCGGCGGGTGGATCTGCTGGTCGGGGCGGCCGGCGAGGGGCCCAGCGGCGGCGGCTACGTGACCGAGCCGCTGGGCACGCTGCCGTTCGTGTTCGCGGTCGCGCCCAGTCACCCGCTGGCGCAGGCGCCGGAACCGCTCAGCCGCAGCCAGTTGAGCGCGCATCGCGCGATCGCGGTGGCGGACTCGGCACGGCGGCTGCTGCCGCGCACGGTCGGGTTGCTGTTCGGCCAGGACGCGCTGACCGTGCCGGACATGCGCAGCAAGTATCGGCTGCAACTGGCCGGGCTCGGCTTCGGCTTCCTGCCTGAGCCGTATGCGCGTGCCGCGCTGGCGCGTGGCACGCTGGTGCGCAAGGCCGTGGAGGAGCCGAAGCCGGACGAGGTGTTCCAGCTGGCCTGGCGCAGCGGCGAGGAGGGCGCGGCGCTGGCCTGGTGGCGCGCACGCATGCGCCAGCCGGGCGTGTTCGCGGCATGGCTGGCGCAGATGGCGGCGCGGCTGGACGAGGGCATGTGAGGCACGTTGGACACAGGCAATACGTGCCGAAGGGCGACGATGGATGGGTCTGTTCCGCCGGTGATGCCGTGATGCCTGCGCGCGCGGTGGGCGACGGGAGGATAATGCGCGGCATCTTCTTCTTTCCGCCCGCCACGCCATGCAGGACCTGATTGCGCGCTACGGACTCGGGCTGGTCTTCGTCAACGTCCTGGCCTTGTCGCTGGGCCTGCCGGTACCGGCGCTGCCCACGTTGATCCTGGTCGGAGCGACCTATGCGCTGCTCGATGGTGCGGCGATGTGGGGTGCATTGCTCAGCGCCTTGTCGGTGTCGATCGCGGCCAGCCTGGTCGGCGATCTGCTGTGGTTCGGCGCCGGCCGTCGCTACGGCAATCGCACGCTGCAGTCGCTGTGCCGGCTGTCGCTGTCGCGCGACACCTGCATGAAGCGCACCGAGCGCTTCTATGCGCGGTGGGGTGTGCGCGTGCTGGCGGTGGCTAAGTTCGTGCCCGGCCTGTCGATGGTGTCGGTGCCGATGGCCGGCGCAATGCGCGTGCGTCCGGCGGCCTTCCTGCGTTACGACGCACTGGGCGCGGCCTTGTGGGCGGGTGTCGGGTTGTTGCTGGGGCTGTGCTTCGCCGACCAGGTGCAGGACTTGCTGGACTGGCTGAGCCTGCTCGGCAGGCGCGCGGCGCTGCTGCTGGCCGGTCTGCTGGCGCTGTACGTCGGCTACCGCGCCTGGCGCCGGCAGTCGCTGCGCAGGGCAATGGAGATGCGGCGCATCGACGTCGACGAACTGCACGTGCTGCTGCAGGGCGAGACGCCGCCGCTGCTGCTGGACATTCGCGCTCCCGGCTACCGTACGCTGGAGCCGTTCGCCATTCCCGGTGCGCTGGAAGTGGACGATCGCCAGGTCGACGCGCTCGTCGCGCGCTTGCCGCGCGATCGCAGGATCGTCATCTACTGCGCCTGCCCGAACGAGGTGTCGGCCGCGATCCTGGCCAAGCGCTTGCGCCAGCACGCGTTCGAGGACGTGCTGCCGCTGCGGGGCGGGCTGGATGCGTGGCGTGCGGCGGGCCATCCGCTGGCCGCGCTGGACGCTGCGGCTGCCGTGGCGCCGCCGCCGAAGGGCGACACGATCGTGGCGTGAGTCGGTGTGGCGGAGGCGTCATGCGTGCCGATGGCGCCTGCGATGCACGGCCCTGCGCGCGCGCCGGCTGATGCAGGCGGGTGCGTTATCCGCAGTCGCGTGCGGGCGGCTGTGTGAGGTGGACAAGTTGTGCGGTCATGCGCTTGATCCTCTTGCTTGTGCCGTCTGTGCCTCGCTGATGTGGCGACCTGCTGCAATGGGCGAGGTTCACGTCGTGGCGTTCACTTGCCGTTCCTTGCCTTGCGGTTGGAGGCGCACATGATGAATTGACACAACGAATCGACAGAACGAATCGACACAACGATTCGACAGCACGACCGGCGCGGCCAGCCCGTGTCTGCGGCGACCACCTCGGAGGGCGTGCGCCGAAGCGACTCCTCATCCTCACCCTCATCCTTGGAGACAGCCATGCACATCGATCTATCCGGTAAAACCGCCCTCGTCACCGGCTCCACCGCCGGCATCGGTTTCGGCATCGCCAAGGGCCTGGCCGCGGCGGGCGCCGAGGTCGCGCTGAACGGCCGCGACCAGGCCCGCACCGAGGCCGCTGTGGCTACGCTCAAGCGCGACCTCGCCAATGCCCGCGTGCGGGCCGTAGTGGGCGACGTGGCGACCGCGGCCGGCTGCGAGTCGATCGTCGCGGCGCTTCCTGCCGTCGACATCCTGGTCAACAACGCCGGCATCTTCGGCATGCAGGACTTCTTCGACACGCCCGACGCGGATTGGGAGCGCTTCCTGGCCGTCAACGTGATGTCCGGCGTGCGCCTGTCTCGCGCGTATCTGCAAGGAATGGCGGACAAGGGGTGGGGGCGTGTGCTCTTCGTCTCCTCCGAGTCCGGGCTCAACATTCCCGTCGAGATGATTCACTACGGCGTGACCAAGACCGCCGATCTCGCCCTGTCGCGCGGGCTGGCCAAGCGCATGGCCGGCACCGGCGTCACCGTGAATGCCATCCTGCCCGGGCCGACGCTGACGGAAGGCGTCGCCGCC
This sequence comes from Xanthomonas sp. LMG 12460, assembly GCF_009192895.1. Classification (NCBI taxonomy): domain Bacteria; kingdom Pseudomonadati; phylum Pseudomonadota; class Gammaproteobacteria; order Lysobacterales; family Lysobacteraceae; genus Xanthomonas; species Xanthomonas sp. LMG 12460. Next base: position 51,547 of record NZ_NKUH01000028.1, read on the forward strand.
ATGTTGTCCGACCAGGTGCAACAGTCCGGCAAACCTCTGGACGAGGTGGCTGCCGACTTCGTCAAGGCGCATCGCGCCAGCTCGATCATCCGCCGCGCCGCGACGGTGGAAGAGGTCGCCAATCTCTGCGTGTACGTCGCCTCGCCGCAAGCGTCCGCGACCACCGGTGCGGCGCTGCGCGTCGATGGCGGCGTGGTGGATACCATCGCCTGAGCCGGGCAGGGGTCTCTGCGTTCGCGTACGCGAGGCCGAGGCGGCGCGCGCCGCCGCCGCCGCCGCCTCGCAATGTCTGGCGGATCGCCGGCGCTGGAGTTGAAGTGCCGATGCGCGAGGCGGTGCCGTGATCGGCACATCTTCCGTGTGCATGCGTCACTCGTCGTTGAGCGTCTCGTGCAATCGGAATCACGCAGGCAAAAAAAACGACAAGCGCTGGCTTGTCGTTTTTGATCTGACTGGTGCGCCCGGAGAGATTCGAACTCCCGACCGCCTGGTTCGTAGCCAGGTACTCTATCCAACTGAGCTACGGGCGCGTTGTCAGGCGCGGGATTATTCACGAGTTGCGGCGATTCGTCTACACCTGCGTGTCGTCGGCATGACGAATCGCGAACGAGTGCGCTCCCGGAGCGGTCTCGATGCGATCGCCTTGCCGCGGCAGGGCAAAAAAAAACGACAAGCGGTGGCTTGTCGTTTTTCATCTGACTGGTGCGCCCGGAGAGATTCGAACTCCCGACCGCCTGGTTCGTAGCCAGGTACTCTATCCAACTGAGCTACGGGCGCGTCGTCAGGAGCGGAATTATGCGGGAGTCGATCGGGCCCGTCAATGCTCTTTCCGAAAAATTTCACCGATCCCCGGCCAGCAACGCCGCGGCCACCGCCGCAGGCCGCTTCATCCAGGCGAAATGGTCGGCGGCCACGCCCAGTTGCGTGGCGTCCAGGCAGCGGATCTGCGGCGCCGGCGTGGCCAGCTTGTCGAGCAGACCGCGCAGCGAACTCTCCGGCGCCAGCCAGTCGTCCTGCAGCACCACGCCACGCGCCGGCAGCGTCAGATGCGCCAGTTGCGCCTCCAGGTCGATCGCCAGGCCGGCCGCGGCGTAGCGGCCGCTACGGCCCACGCGCGCCCAATCGGCGATCAGGCCGCGCGCTTCGGTGCCGCCGAAGCCCAGGCGGCGTCCATGCAGCACGCCTTGCCGCTGCGCCAGCCATGGCAGCAGGCGGTACGCCAGCGGCAGCAGATAGCCGCGCGGCGCGGGAAAACGGCGCCAGTACGGCGTGCCGCTGGCGACCAGCCACAGCGCGGCGAAGGCCTGTGGTTGCAGGCAGGCGTGGCAGCAGGCGAGCTGTCCGCCGAGGCTGTGGCCGCCGACGATCAGCGGCGCCGCGATCCCGCACCCGGCGATCGCCGCCTGGCTGGCGGGCAGGTCCAGTTGCAGCAGGGCGCGATAGCCCCAGTCGCACTGCCGCGACGGCCGCAGCGTGCTGCTGCCGTTGCCGCGCCATTCGTGCAGGAACACCGCGACGCCGTGTGCGGCCAGCGCTTCGGCGAACGGCAGGTAGTGGCGCGCAGCCACGCCCAGCGCCGGCAGCCACAGCAGCGCCTGCCGCGGCGCGTCGGGAAGGCGCGCCAGCAAAGTCCAGCGATGGCCGTCGGCCGCGGCGACGGGCAGGGCGTGCTCGGCGATCGCCGTCGCGGCGATGGGTGCGGCGCTCATGGGCCGCGCGCCGCGCCGAAGTGGTCCAGCACCGTCACGTCGCTGCGGCCGGGCCGGTAACTGCCGCGCAAGGCGCGCGCCACGTAGTCGATCGCCGCTTCGCAGGCGGCCGGCAAGGCCAGGCCCTGGCACAGCTGTGCGGCGATCGCCGCGGCCAGGGTGCAGCCGGTGCCGTGCGCGTCCAGCGGCAGACGCGCATGGCTGAACTCGCTGCGGCTGACGCCGTCGTCGTAGCGGTCGATCACCCGCTGGCCTTCCTGCAGGTGGCCGCCCTTGAGCAGCACCGCCTGCGCACCCGCCTCCAGCAGTGCGGCGGTGGCGTGCTCGGCGTCGTCGGCGGTGTCGATCGGGCGGCCGAGCAGCAACTGCGCTTCCGGCACGTTCGGCGTCACCAGCGTCGCCAGCGGCAGCAGGCGCTGGCGCAGCGCGTCCAGGGCATCGTCCTGCAGCAGCTTGGCGCCGCTGGTGGCCACCATCACCGGGTCCAGCACCACCCACGGTGGGCGATATTCTTCCAGCGCATCGGCGACCAGGTGGATCACCTCGGCGTTGGCGAGCATGCCGAGCTTGACCGCGGCGATGTCGAAGTCGGCGAAGCAGGCATCGATCTGTGCGCGCAGGAACGACAGCGGCGGCACGTGTACCGCGGTGACGCCGCGGGTGTGCTGCGCGGTCAGCGCGGCGGCCGCCGCCAGCCCGTGCACGCGGTGCGCGGCGAAGGTCTTGAGGTCGGCCTGGATGCCGGCGCCGCCGCCGGAATCGGTGCCGGCGATGCTCAGTGCGGAGACGACGGTGGGTTCGCTCATGCGCCGATTGTGCAGGGCCGGCGCGGGTTATGCACTCGGCCGTGCCTTCAGCGCTCGCGGCTGCGGTAGTGCGCCTGCAGCGCGTACAGCGTGCCGACCGTGCCGGTCAGCAGGGCGGGGCCGAGCAGGGCGTCGAAGCCGACCTGCCGGTAGGCCCAGGCGCCGAGCACGCCGCCGCACAAAAAACCGCCGATGATCAGCAGGCTCAGGCGGATGCGCCGACGCGGCAGCGGCAGGCCGCGCAGCGCCTGGCCCAAACCGATGCCCAGATCGGTGAACATGCCGGTGAGGTGGGTGGTGCGCACCACTGCGCCGCTGTAGATGGTGGTAGTGGCGTTCTGCAGGCCGCAGGCGATCGCGGCGAGCACGGCGCCGGCGAGTTGCTGCTGCTTGAACGCCTGCATCGCCGCCAGCAGCAGCAGCGCTTCCAGCGCCAGCGCCACGCCGTAGCGCCGGCCCAGGCGCAGGCGGCTGTCCTGCACGATGAAGCCGCCGAGCATCGATCCGCCGAGGAAGGCCAGGACCACGCCGACCAGTTGCGCGATCGCGCGGGCGTCGCCATCGGCCAGCGCCGCGCCGAGCAGGGTAGTGGTGCCGGTGAGATGGGTGACCGCCTGATGTTCGAAGCCGAGATAGCCGACCACGTTGACCATGCCGGCGACCGCGGCCAGCGTGCCCGCGAAGGCCCAGGCCCAGCGGGGCAGTTCCAGGTTCATGCCGCGCGCGATGCGGCCGCGGCGCGGCGCCCGTGATGTGCGGCCGCCCCGGCACGCCGCCAGTGGCACCCGACGGCAGCCATCTCAACGTGCGCCGTTGACCGCGATCTCGGAGAAGCTGGCGCTCGCCGGGTCGTAGACCGCGCCCCAGAAACGGTTGCCGCCGCCGCAGGCCTTGACCGCGTCGACCGTGGGGTCGCGCTCGCTGCTGTCGTCCGGCGCGAAGGCGTTGACGTAGATCGCCTGCTTGCCGCGGTACAGGATGCCGACGTACTGGCGATCGGACGCGGTGGGGTCGGCGATCTGCGGCTGCAGTTGCGCCAGGTGCGCTTCCAGTTGCGCGATCTGCTCCGGGGTCGGAATCCAGTAGCCGGTGACCGCGCCGTCCTGGCGCGCCGGGCTGTCGCGCGAGCAGGTGTCCAGCACCTGCGTCGCGGTGCTGTTGCGGGTGACGATCCACGACTGCCCGGCCTTGACCGCGGTCGGCACCATGGCCGGCCCGCGCGCGGTGGCGCAGGCGCCGAGCAGGGCCATGGCCAGCGCCATGCCTGCCAGGCGCACGCCGGCCGCCGCGTTCACAGGACCTCCGAGGCGTAGTCGGCCAGGCGCGAGCGCTCGCCGCGGCGCAGGGTGATGTGCGCGCTGTGCGGCCAGGCCTTGAAGCGGTCCACCGCGTAGGTCAGGCCGGAGGTGGTCTCGGTCAGGTACGGCGTGTCGATCTGTTCGACGTTGCCCAGGCACACGATCTTGGTGCCGGGGCCGGCACGGGTGATCAGCGTCTTCATCTGCTTCGGCGTCAGGTTCTGCGCCTCGTCCAGAATCAGGTAGCGCGACAGGAAGGTGCGCCCGCGCATGAAGTTCATCGAGCGGATCTTGATGCGGCTGGCGAGCAGGTCGTTGGTGGCCTGGCGGCCCCAGGTGCCGCCTTCCTGGGTGTGGGTGAGCACTTCCAGGTTGTCGGTGAGCGCGCCCATCCACGGCGTCATCTTCTCTTCCTCGGTGCCGGGCAAAAAGCCGATGTCCTCGCCGACGCTGACCGTGGCGCGGGTCATGATGATCTCGCGGTAGCGCTGCTGGTCCATGGTCTGCGCCAGGCCCGCGGCCAGCGCCAGCAGGGTCTTGCCGGTGCCGGCGGTGCCGAGCAGGGTGACGAAGTCGATTTCCGGGTCCATCAGCGCGTTGAGCGCGAAGTTCTGCTCGCGGTTGCGCGCGGCGATGCCCCACACCGCGTGCTGGCCGCTGCGGAAGTCGTCGACCAGCGCCAGCGTCGCCTTGCGCTCGGCGTTGACCTTGACCACGCGCAGTTCCACTTCGTCCTCGCCCGGCAGGTACAGGTACTGGTTCGGATACCAGTCCTCATCGGCGGCCAGGGCGATCTCGTAGCAGGTGCGGCCCTTGTCGCTCCAACTGCGCAGGTCCTGGTTGTGCTTCTGCCAGAAATCTTCCGGCAGTTCGATCGCGCCGGTGTAGAGCAGGCTGAAATCGTCGAGCGCGCGGTCGTTCTCGTAATCCTCGGCGACCAGGCCGCTGATCGCCGCCTTGATGCGCAGGTTGATGTCCTTGGACACCAGGATCACCGGGATTTCCGGCTGCTCCTCGCGCAGCGCCAGCACCGCGGCAAGGATCTTGTTGTCCGGGGCCACGCTGCCGAAGCTGCGCCCCGGCTCGACCGGGCGCACCTGGAAGTACAGCCGGCCGATGGCGCCGGTGCTCTTGAGCTGGATGCCCTGCGGATGGCTGAGCGGAATGCCGGATTCGATCTGCTCGGCGCCGGCGCCCTCGATCAGCTCGTTGAGGAAACGGCTGACCTGGCGCGCGTTGCGGCTGACTTCGGACATGCCCTTCTTGGCATTGTCCAGTTCCTCGATCACCTGCATCGGCAGGAACACGTCGTGTTCCTCGAACTTGAACAGCGCGGTCGGATCGTGCATCAGCACGTTGGTATCCAGCACGTAGATGCGCTTGCCTCGGGTCATCATGGATTCCTGAAAGAGGAGCAGGGACGCGCCATCGCTGCCTGCGGGGCAGGGCGATGCGGGGTGCGGGAAACGGCGGTGATCACTGCTGGGCGGCGGCCTGCAGCGCGTCGAGCACGGCCTGGGCGTGGCCGGGAACCTTGACCTTGCGCCAGCTGCGGACCAGCTGGCCGGTCGGCGAGAGCAGGAAGGTGCTGCGCTCGATGCCCAGCACCTGGCGGCCGTACATGTTCTTTTCCTTGATCACGTCGAAGGCGCGGCACAGCGCCTCGTCGGCATCGCTGACCAGTGCGAAGCGGAAGCCCTGCTTGGCGCAGAAGTTGTCGTGCGACTTCACCGAGTCGCGCGACACGCCGAGCACGGTGGCGCCGGCCTGTTCGAACTGCGGCAGCAGTGCGTTGAACTCGATGCCCTCGGTGGTGCAGCCGGGCGTGCTGTCCTTCGGGTAGAAATACAGCACCAGCCAGCGGCCGGCGTAATCGCCGAGCGTGGCGCTGGCGCCGCCGGACAGCGCCAGCGGCAAGGCCAGCGTGCTGCGGTCCAGGGTGTCGCCGTCCTTCATGGGGTGTCCTCCGCGTGCATCGCCATCATCTGCGTTCGATTGCGTCGGTGTCCAGCGCGGCGCACTCAGAACTTCATCGGATCCATGATCGCGTCCAGGTTGAGGTGGTCGCAGAACTCGAGGAAGTCGTCGCGCAGCGCGGCGATGTGCATGTTCGCCGGCACCCCGATCGTCACCTGCGCCGAGAACATCTCCGCGCCGGTCTGCATGGCGCGGTAGCGCGTGCTCTGCAGGTTCTCGATGGTGATGCCCTGGCGGTCGAAGAAGTCGGCCAACTGGAACAGGATGCCCGGTTTGTCGGCGGCGATGACTTCGACGATGTACGGCAGCAGGTTGGACTGCGCCTGCTTGGCGCCGGTGCGGTACCACACCAGCTTCATGCCTTCCTCGCGGTCGAGGCGGGTGAGCATGGCTTCGAGCTTGGCCACCGAATCCCACGAGCCGGTCGCCAGCGCGGTCACCGACACGTCGCGGCCGACCGTGGCCAGGCGCGCATCGACGAGATTGCAGCCGCTGTCGGCGATGCGACGCGTCACCGGCAACAAGGGCGACTCCGGATGCGTCGTGTAGGCGTTGATCAGGAGGTGGTTTTCGGTCGGCGCGGGCCGGGGCGTGGTGTCGGTCAAAGGGGCTTCCGGCATTGCGTAAGGCTGAACGGCATCCGGGCGGTCGCCCGGCATGGTGTGCAGCATACTTGCCCGCGCTTTCGGGCCGCAAGTAACATGCGGGGCGACCCTGCCCCGCGTGCGGGGCCGACCCGTCCGCGCAGCCTGCGCGGCCCTCTTCTCCCAGCGAGCACCCGGCATCTTGTCCCTCTCCGGCATCATCACCGCCCTGGCCACGCCCTTCCAGGGCAATGGCGACCTCGACCTCGACGCCTGGCAGCGGCTGCTCAAACGCCAGCTCGACGGCGGCGTGCAGGGGCTGGTGGTGGCGGGATCGACCGGCGAGGCGGCCACGCTGCTGGACGAGGAGTACGACCGGATCCTGCGCGAGGCGGTGCAGACGATCGGCGGGCGCGTACCGGTGCTGGCCGGGACCGGCCTGTCCGGCACCGCCAAGACCGTGGCGCTGACCCAGCGCGCCGCCGCCGGTGGCGCGCAGTACGCGCTGGTGGTGACGCCGCCGTACGTGCGTCCGACCCAGGCGGGGCTGATCGCGCATTACACCGCGGTCGCCGAACAGGGCGGCCTGCCGGTGGTGTTGTACAACGTGCCCGGCCGCACCGGTTGCGACCTGCTGCCGGAGACCGTGGCGCACCTGGCGCAGCACCCGAACATCGTCGGCATCAAGGATGCCAGCAGCGACCCGCAGCGCATCGCCGCGCTCGCCGCCCTGCGCAGCGATCGCTTTGCCGTGTTCAGCGGCGACGACGGCAGCGCCGCGCAGGCGATGCTGGCCGGCTATGACGGGCTGATCTCGGTCGCCTCCAATGCCTTGCCGCGCGCCTACCGGCGGCTGTGCGACCTGGCGCGCGCGCGCCAGGCCGAGCCGGCGCAGGCCTGGGACGCGCGGTTGCAGCCGTTCCATGCGTTCTGCGGCATCGAATCCAACCCGATCCCGGTCAAGGCGCTGTTGCAGCGCGCCGGGATCGGCCACGGCCTGCGGCTGCCGCTGCTGCCGTTGTCCGCGGCGCACCACGCCACGGCCGACCGACTTGCCGCCGACGCTGCCGCGTTGGAAGACCTATCCAGCCGCGAAACGCTCGCGGCCTGACTCCAGGAGATTGATTGATGCGTGCTTCCGTTCCCTACGTCCGCGTGCTGTCGGCCGCCGTGCTGGCGACCACCCTGGTCGCGGCCACCAGCGGTTGCAGCTGGTTCCACAAGGGCAAGCCGCGCGGCGACTACGCGCTGGCGCCCGACATGCGTCCGCTGGAAGTGCCGCCGGATCTGACCTCGCCCGATACCTCGGCGGCGATGAAGGTGCCGGCGCTGGCCTCGGCGCAGCGTCCTGCGGCCCCGGCCGGCCAGGCCCCGGCGGCGTCGAACAGCGGCTTCGTGGTGCCGGGGACGCGCGACCAGGTGTTCGGCCAGGTCGGCGACGCGCTGGGCGGCATCGAAGGCGTCACCATCGCCAGCCGCGCGCAGCTGCTGGGCTCCTACGACGTGGCCTACGAAGGCAGCAACTTCCTGGTGCGCGTGGTGGCGGTGGATGCCGGCGTGTACGTCTCGGCGGTGGACCCGCGCGGCCTGCCGGCCACCGGCGAAGCGCCGGTCAAGCTGATCGCGGCGCTGAAGGCCAAGCTGGGTCACTGAGCCGACGGCGGGTCCGGCGTATGCGCCGGGCTGCCATGCGGTTAGCATGCGAAACGGGCGCCTTGTGCGCCCGTTTTGTTTTCCGTAGGAGCCAACTGCCACGCGGCCGAGATACATGACGCCCGCTAGGTATCCAACCTCAAGGCGTCGGGACTGAAGTCCCTCCCACAGTGCACCCAGCCAACGTGTCGCAAGTCCCGTGCGGGGCCGTTTCGCCGTGTGTGAGCTGCTCCTGCAGCAGCTGCTGCGGAAACCAGTCTTCTTGCGTGCCCTCGACGAACAACAGGCGACGTAGGTGATCACGAGTAGTGTGCTCATTGGCAGCCATTGCAATGACGCAGGCGTGCGCTGCTGTCGCAGTCGCTTTTGATGTGGCTTTGGCTTTTGACTTACCGGGTTCCCTTCCGCAGCGGCGGCCGTCGCGGGGAAACACCCGGAGGGCGGCGTACATGGATGTACGCCGTCCGCGGCAGGGGCAGGATGCCCCTTCCGCGGATCCCCGTGATGGACGCGGACCCGGAGCGCGCAGCGCGGAGGGCGCGAGGCAGGGTGTGCTTGGCCTTCGGCTGTGGTAAAGCGCTTCTTTTGGTTACTTTTCTTTGCATAAGCAAAGAAGTGCTTCTCAGCAGCCGAAGGCTGATCAAAGTAACTCGCCGCAAGGCGAAAGCCGTTGCTGTTGATGTTGATGTTGCTGCTTGATTTACGCGGCGGACAAGCACAACCGCAAGAGTGAGCTTTGGCAGCGATAAGCTCTATCGG